>JAYVTJ010000001.1:0-2627 GCA_043774415.1 Fimbriiglobus sp.
CGGCAACATCTACAAGGGGAAGATCGTCAACATCGAACCGGCGATCCAAGCCGTGTTCGTCGATTTCGGCATCGGCCGGAACGGCTTCCTCCACGTCACCGACGTCGATCCCGTCTACTACCGCCACCTGCTGCCGCGGGAACTGCTCGAAGAACTCGAACAGGCCGAGGAAGACGAACGCCGGCCCCGGGGTGGAGGTCGCCGCGACGAAGGTCGGAGCGGCGGAGGTCGCGAACGGAGCGCCCCGCGCGAGCAGCGCGAACCCGAAGCGGCCCAGTACGCCCCGGCGGCACCGCGTTCCGCCCCCGCATTCTCGGCGCCCCCGGCTCCGCCCGCCGAGGACGACGAGGGCTTCTTCACCGGCTTCGAAGAGGACGCCCCGCTGGCGACTCAGCGCCGGGCCGAACCGGTCGAAGACGGACCGGTCGCCCGCAAGCCGGAACCGATGCCGAAGCCCGAATACATCCCCGCCGAGCCGCTCCCGATCATCCGCTATATCGAAGACGAGGAGATCGCCGGGTTCGGCGAAGGCCTCGATTTCGACGAGCCGGCGCCGAAGGACCATTCGCACGACGACGCGGTCGAACTGACCGTGGCCGCCGAAGCGACCGAGACCGAAGGCGAATCGGATGAGAGCGAAGAAAAGCCGAAGGCGAAAGGTCGCGCTAAAGCGGGCGCCGCGAAGAAGCCGAAGGCCAAGACGGAGGAAACCGAGGAGAAGCCGAAGGCGAAGGGCGCCCGCAAATCCAAGAAGAAGGGTGACGACGACCCCGAAGACAAACCGCGCCCGGTGGGGTCGGCCGAGCGCCGGACCTCGGACGATGACGAACCGGAAATCCGCCCCTTCTTCGACGACGACAGCACCGCCGGGTTCGACCCCGATGCGCCGAACGACCGCTTCGGCGGGGGCGAAGCCGGTGACGAGCAACCGAAATTCGCTGCGGAAGCGGACGACGAAAAGGACGATGCCCCGGCCCCCGTCCTCGACGATCTCGACGATCTCGATGCTCAACCGCAATCGTCGATGCCGCGCCGGCGTGACGACGAGCGGCGCGGCCCGCGTCGGAGTGGCGGCGGCGATCGTGGCGGCGACCGCGGGCCACGCCGCGACGACCGGGGGGGCGATCGCGGTCCCCGCCGCGAGGGCGGAAGTCGCAGTGGTCCCGGGGGACCGAGCCGAGGGGGTCCGCCGATCAACAAGGCGCACACGCGCCACAAAGGGCTGCCGATCCCGCCGATCCAAGAGATCTTCAAGCGCGGTCAGGAAGTCATCATCCAGGTCATCAAAGAGGGCATCGGCACGAAGGGGCCGACGCTCAGCACGTTCGTCAGCATCGCCGGACGCTACTTGGTCCTGATGCCGAGTTTGAACCGCGTCGGCGTGTCGAAGAAGATCGAAGACCGCGATGCCCGCCACCGCTTGCGCGACATCATGAACCGGATGAACCCGCCGAAGGGCGTCGGCTTCATCGTCCGCACCGCGGCCGTGGATCGCGACGAGAAGGAACTCTACAACGACCTCGCCTATCTTCTGCGCCTCTGGCAGGTGGTGGTGCGGCGGATCAAGCGCGTCGCGGCGCCCGTGGAAATCTACCGCGAGTCGGACATGATCACGCGGACGATCCGCGACATCTTCAGCGCCGACATCGACACGATCTTCGTGGACGAAGAGAAGTCGTTCGCCCACGCCAGCGAGTTCCTCCAGATCGTGATGCCGAAGTTCGCCAGCCGCATCCGCTACCACGGCGAAGCAGAACCGCTCTTCCACAAGTACCGCATCGACGAGGAGATCGCGAAGATCAACCAGAAGCGGCTCGACCTCCCCGGCGGCGGCTCGATCATCATCGAGCAGACCGAAGCGCTCGTGGCCATCGACGTCAACAGCGGCAACTTCCGTGCGGACAACAACGCCGAGGAGAACGCCTTCCTGATGAACTGCAAAGCCGCGAAGGAGATCGCCCGCCAGCTCCGCCTCCGCGATCTCGGCGGTGTGATCGTCAACGACTTCATCGACATGCGCCGCGAGGAACACCGCCGGCGGGTCGAAGACATCCTGCGCGACTCGCTGAAGCGCGACCGGGCCCGCACAAAGGTGTCGCGGATCTCGGAGTTCGGCATCCTCGAAATGACCCGGCAGCGCATCCAGCCGTCGCTGAAGAAGCGAGTCTTCAACGACTGCCCGCACTGCACCGGCACCGGCTTCGTGAAGAACCACGAGACGATGGGCATCGAGGTGATGCGGCTGCTGCAACTCGCGGCCCACCGCTCTCCGAACGTCAGCCTCGTGACGGTCGGCGTCAACTCGGATGTGGCCGCGTACTTGGCGAACAAGAAGCGCCGGGAGATCGCGGCGCTCGAAGCGTCGGCCGGGATGGAAGTGCACATCGACGGCCGCTTCGGCGGCTCGCCGGAGTTGCTCGAATTCAAGTGCATCGACCAGAACGGCATGGAACTCCGCCTCGCGGGAGGCCCGCTGCCGAAGGCCATCCGCACCGGCCCACCCCCGCGCCTCGAAGGCGGCGGTCGTCGGAATCAGGAGTGATTACGTAGGGCGGGTGCAGTCTTCGGAACCCGCCGCTTTCCAAGAGGAAGGCGGCGGGTTTTTCGGTTCTACCAACCACCTCTGA
>JAYVTJ010000002.1:0-1760 GCA_043774415.1 Fimbriiglobus sp.
GACGATGATGACGACGACGATCTCGACGATCGGCCGAGTCGCAGGCCGGCGAAAAAAGGAGGCGGGGGCGGCAAGACGGTGCTGATCGTGGTCGGCATCATCGCGTTGGTAATCCTCCTGATCGTCGGCGGCTGCGTGGGCTTGGGCCTCTACGGCTGGTTCTCGGCCAAGAAGGCCGTGACCGACTTCGGCGACTCGATGAAAGCGGACTCCGAGGCGCAGAGTTTCCTCGGCAAATTGCGGTTCGATCCGCAGTCGGCGTATGACTCGACGGCCCCCTCCTACAAGGCCTCGACCAGCCGCGATCAGTTCCAGCAGCTCCTCAACCGGAATCCGCCCCTCACGAAGCATACGTTCCCCCGGAAGACGTCGTACAACCCGATGACGGGCGCTCCGCCGAGTCGGAAAGAGGTCGTCAGCTACGAGCTGACCGACAACACGTTCGAGCCGGAACCGTTCCCGCAACCGGGGCAACCGAAGCCGCCGAAAGCCCTGCCGGGCCCGAAGACTATCACGGCGACGCTGATACTCGCCGAGCAGGCGGGCGGCGTCTGGAAGGTCGAGAGCCTCACGGTGCCGTGACCGTCCGCCGACGATACGGAATCCGCAAGCCGAGAGGAGCCCGCATGGGTCGCCGACGCGATGACGATGAAGACGAAGATGAGGACGACGATGGGGAGGAACGGCCGCGGCGGCGATCATCAAAACCCAAGCGCGGCGGACGATCCCTGCCCGTCACGCTCGCGATCGTCGGGGTCGCAGTGGTGATCCTCGTGGCCGCGTGCGGGGGCTTCGTCTGGTACGCCGTCTCGTCGGTGAAGAAGACCGTGGACGCATGGCCGGGCAGTTCGGCTCGACTGCGGAAGCCGAGGAGTTCCTGTCGAAACTCTCGGGGGATCGCGTGCAGGCCGCATACGACTCGACGGCGCCGGCGTTCAAAACGTCGATGACGTTCGAACAGTTCCAGAAGCTGATCGCCAAAAACCCGCTCCTGACGGGCCATACCGAGAGCCGCCCGCTGACGTCGAAGGAGCCGACCGGCAAACCGCCGAACCGCCGGCAGACGATCAGCTACGAGCTGACCGAATTCGACGAGGGTGCCGACGACGAGTTCGACGCGAAGCCGAAGCCGAAACCGAAACCGAAGAAGGGGGCGGCGGGTCCGAAGTCGCTCACGGTCACGCTGACACTCGCCGAGCAGCCGGGCGGCTTCTGGAAGGTCGAGGGCCTTACAGTGCCGTGATTCGCACCTCATTCCGGGCCGGACGCATCCGGCTCGGAAGGAGCCACCGCCTCCGCCAGCAAGCGGTGGAAGTGGTATCCGCCCGCTTCGCGCTTGGGACTGAACCGTCCGGCGCGGAAGCTCCGGCTGTTCAATCCGCGCTGCACCTCTTCGCAGATGGTCACATCTTCCCGTTGCACCTGCTCCGACACGCCGATGCTCCGTTCGATGAACTCGGGCGAGGCGTCAGCCGCGAAGTAGAAGTCGAAGATGACCCGACAGCGGTCGTGCGCGAGTGGGATTACCATGTTCGTGTCCATGACGCCGGCGCTGCGGTTGACCATGAAGTTCGGCCAGAGCCACCAGTACGCGGCAACGCCGGTGCGGGTGCTGCCGACATCCCCGGTCGCGGCCACCAGCGGCGCGCTTTGCAGGCTGCAATATTCGAAGGTCTCGGTGCGGTATGCCGCATAGTCAATGGCCCCCGCGAGCGCCGGGTGGACGGTGTGGATGTGGTAGCCGCCGTCGAGGTAATTAT
>JAYVTJ010000003.1:0-2106 GCA_043774415.1 Fimbriiglobus sp.
TTCTCTGCGTCCTCTTCTTTCTCTGCGGTGAAAATCTGCCGACTTCTGTGTTGATCCCGCTGCCTTCACTCCGCGTCCCAGATCAGCATCGCTCCGCTCAGGCTCCCGGCGGCCAGACGCGTGCCGTCGGGCGAATAGCTCAGCGCCGTGATCTTGCCGATCTTCCAGTTGAAGCAGGCCTTCTCCAAGCCGCTCGCCAGATCCCACAATCGCACGGTCTCATCCCAACTGCCGGTGGCGAGCGTGCGCCGATCGGGGCTGAACGCGATGGCCGCAACTTGGCCCGTATGCCCGCGCACGGTCCGGACAGCCCGGTCGTTCTTCAGTTGATAGATCGTGAAACTCCAGTCGATCCCGGCCGCGAGCAGATCGCCGTCCGGGCTGAACGCCATCGACAGATACTTGCCGTTGACGACACTCTGCCGACCCGAAATCTTCCGGCGATCCGGTTTCGTGATCGGCCAGATCGACAGGTCGTGGCCGCCGATCCACGCGAGCGACTTCGTGAACGGATGGGCGATCAAACCGCGAACGCCGTGCTCTTCCCGATAGACCTGCGGCCGATACTGACCACGCGGAATGTCCCAGAGGCGGACGCTCCCCGGCGCGGGGAGATGCCGGCTGCCCGTGCCGACCGCGAGCAACTCTTCGGAGAGAAAAGCGAGTCCCGTGACATCGGTCCCCTGCCCCGCCGACACCGGCTTGGGAAATTCGGAGCCGCCCGTCTTCGTCGTGAAAAACTGCTCGCCGTGGGCGAACGCGAACGAGGCGGCCGACGGCGACCATGCCACCGCGTGCCGGGGGCCGAGTTGATCGGCATTGAACTCCGCGACTCGATCGCCGGCCTCGTCCCAGAGGCGCACGCTCTCTTTCATGGCGCCCGACAGTAGCAGGCCCGAGTCGGGCGAGAAGGCCAAAGCGGTCACGGGCGAGCGGTAACTTTCCAGCGCGAGCATCGGCACGGGTCTCGGAACGGGCGAATCCTATGACTAGGATAAGCCCATTGTAGATCGGCGTTCCAGTGCAGTCGGGAGGCGAGCCGCGATGTCCGTGGAAATCCAGTGGAACGATCTCGATCCCGTCAGCGGCGAGAAGCGCTTCGTGAGCGTCGAGCGCTTCGCCGGGAAGTGGACCTTACGTCCGCTTCCGCCGGCGGGAGAACTGGCAGAAGGTGCCGCACCCGACCCGCGCGATGTGGGAGGAACTGCTCGACGCAATCGAGCGCCGCCTGCCGCGCCGGGAAGGCGTCACCGACGTCGATCTGGTGGCGGTGCGGGCCCAACTCGGGAAGTTGCCGAAGCCCGTGGTCGTCGCCGAAGAGCCGGCCGCGGACGGCTGATCACATCTTGCGATTCGGTATCAGGAAGTGCAGCGGGATCGTGGCGACCATCGTCTTGTCGATGCCGGCCGTCACGACGCCGGAGGTGAGTCCGGCCGGGCTTTCCCACGGCACGAACACTTCGAACGTGCGCGGCTGCGTCTGGCCGATCCAGGTAAACTTCGCCAGCGATTTGGCGACCCCGGCGTGCGCCAGCGCCATGTGGACATTGACATCGACGCCGCGCCGCACGGGCACGTCCAAGAAGCCGGCGCCGATCAGTTCCGCATCGGGCCGCATCGCCCGGCAGAGGGTGACGACGTTCGAGAAGACCTCGGGCGAGTGGGCGTAGACGAGGAAGTTCACCCGCTGGCCCGGTGCGACCTCCGGCGCTCCGAAGATGCTGAGCTGGACCGTGTCCGCGGTCTGCTTCCAGAAAAGCACCCGCTTCCTCAGTCCCGGCCCGAGTGCGGTATGGAATGCGGGCAGCGGCGGTACAACCACAACCGGGCGCTCGGCCGCTCGCTCGGCGGTGGCCGGAGCTGCAGCCCAATTGACAGGCGCGGGGAGCGGCTGCCAATCTCGTTTAGGTACCGGCGTCGCAGGGGCCGGCTTCTCGGAAGTGACCACCCCACTCGGCAACTTCAGTGTTCGGTATCCACCGTCCGGCGGCAGGAGCAGTTCGGGAACCGACGTCCCGGAGTCGGCCACCGCCGCCGTCGCGCGGAGGGGCTTCAGAGGAATGCGATCCGAGTTGCTCAGGGTCGCGGGTCGGCGGCCCGACGGCG
>JAYVTJ010000004.1:0-4731 GCA_043774415.1 Fimbriiglobus sp.
TCGACGTGTTCGGCCGGCCGCAACGCATCAGTGCGTGCGAGTGCGAGCGAGTCAACGAAGCGAGCCTCGCGATGATCCTGCACCTGCTCAACAGCGACGAAGTGCAAGGGAAGATCGCCCGCGCCGGGGCGCGGGCCGAGAAACTCTCGAAGGATCCGCGCCCGGACGAAGTGAAGGTGACGGAACTCTTCGTGCTGACGCAGGCGAAGAAGCCGACGGCGGAGCAGATGGCGCTCGCGAAGGAGCACCTGACGAAGCACGAGAAGACGAAGAAGCTCGCCTACGAGAACATCATTTGGGCGCTCATCAACAGCAAGGGGTTCCTGTTCAACCAGTGATTTTGAGTCGGATCGCACCGGACGGGCCGCCGAATCGGCGGCCCGTTTCGCGTTTCCGGGGTCGCATCGGCTTGCAAGGACAACCGGCGAGTATTAGAAAGTGAGTGCGAATACCTTTCGAGCGAGGATCGAACGATGGATACGGCGTTCCAAGTGATCGGCGCGATCATATATCTTGTCGGGTGGATCTGGCTGCTCATCAACGCCTTCGGCGAGAGCATCCTTTGGGGTATCCTCTCGTTCTGCTTCTCGCCGATCGCGTTCGTCTACGGTATCCTCCACTGGGCCGATCTGAAAGTCCCGACGATCATGATGGCGGCCGGATTTGTGCTCTCCGCGATCGGCGGAGCACTCGGCGCGCGGTGAGGCACTTCGGAGGACAGCCGTGATGAAGCTCGGCATCGGATCGCTGATCGGAGTGCTGACCGCGACTTCGGTTTCGGCTCAAGAACCACTGCGCTTCGCCGGGGAGTGGCGCAGCGAAAAATCGGGCCATCACGGACCGATGCGGGCGAAGATCACCCCGACCGCCGACGGCTACGCCATGCGTGTCGTCGGCCGCTTTGCGGCGATCATCCCCTTCACCTACCACACGCACCTCGATGTCGTCGGCGCGACGCCCGAAGGCCCGATCCTCGCGGCGGAGAAGAAGCTTCCCCTCTTCGGCGGCAGCTTCCGCACGACCGGCGTGCTGACGGCGGAGGGCTTCACCGCCGACTACTCCGCGATGAAGGACACCGGCCGGTTCACGCTGCTCCGGCGGCGCTGATGCCACCCGTCGTCCTCATCAATGCCGTCGGTTTGACCCCGCGCTTGCTCGAGCATGCCCCGCGCCTCGCGGCAATCGCAAACGCCGGTTGGTCGGCGCCGATGGCGGAGGCGCTGCCGGCCGTCACGTGTACCGCACAGGCGACCCTTCTGACGGGCGCCCCGGTGAACGCGCACGGCGTCGTCGCCAACGGCTGGCTTTTCCGAGACACGAACGAAGTGCGCTTCTGGCAGCAGAGCAACCGGCTCATTCAGGCCGAGCCGCTCTACACCACGGCAAAGCGCCGGGCCGCCCGGCGGAGTGTGCAGATCCAATCGGCGAAACTCTTCTGGTGGTTCAATCAGGGGGCCGAGGTCGATTTCAGCGTCACGCCGAAGCCGTGGTACGGCGTCGATGGCAACAAGGCGTTCGACGTTTCCGGCACGCCGAACGGGCTGTGCGAAGCGCTGAAGGCGAAACTCGGCCCTTTCCCCTTCCCGAGCTTCTGGGGACCGATGGCCGGGATCAAGTGCACCGAGTGGATCGCCGAGTGCGCCGCGGAAACGCTGCGCTTGCATAAGCCCGACCTCACGCTCGCTTACCTTCCGCACCTCGATTACGAACCGCAGCGGCGCGGCCCGAGCGGCTGCGACATGGCGAAGCAGGTGAAGCAGCTCGACCGCGCCGCCGCCCCGCTGCTCGACGAAGCCGAGAAGATCGGCGCGCAGGTCTGGGTCGTCTGCGAGTACGGCCACTGCGATGTGGATACACCCGTCTACCTCAACCGACTGCTGCGGACGGCCGGGCTGCTCGAAGTGCGACACGGCCCCTTCGGCGAGCAGCTCGACACCTTCGGCAGCCGGGCGTTCGCGGTCGTCGATCACCAATTGGCCCACGTCTACGTGCGGCTCACCGAAGATCTGCCGCGGGTGAAGGATCTGCTCATCGGTCTGCCCGGTGTCGCGGAGGTGCTCGTCGGCGGCGAGCGGGCGAAGCATTCGCTCGATCACGAGCGCTCCGGCGAGATCGTGGTGCTGTCGGAGCCGAAGGCGTGGTTCGCCTACCCTTTCTGGCTCGACGACGCGAAGGCCCCCGATTACGCCCGCGCCGTCGCCATCCACAGCAAGCCGGGGTTCGACCCGTGCGAACTCTTTTTCGATCCGAAGTTCAGCGTCCCCAAGTTCCACGCCGCCACCCGACTGCTCCAGAAGAAGCTCGGCTTTCGCACCATCTTCGATTTGACTCCGCTCGATGCGGGCATCGTGAAGGGAAGCCATGGATCGATCGCGGCCGATCCGCTCGATGCCGCGATCCTCATTGGCCACGGCCCGCGTCCATCGGGCGAGCGGATCCCGATGACGAGCGTGAAGGAACTGGTACTCGCGGCACTCGGGCTACCGGAGTAGCTACAGGAAGTTGGGTTGGGCATCGAGTTCGGGCGCGGCGAAGTCGCCGAGCTTCCACTTCTCGACGGCGAGCGCGGCCATCGCCGCGTTGTCGGTGCAGAGGTCCATCGGCGGGATGAACACCTCCGCGTCGAGGGCCATCAGCTTCTCGCGCAGCCGCCTGTTCGCGATCACGCCGCCGCCGACGGCGAGGCGCTTCAACCCCGTCTGCTGAAGCGCCTGCCGGCATTTCGCCGCGAGCACATCGACGACCGCCTCTTGAAAACCCGCGGCGAGATCGGCCCGCCGCCGATCGGCCGGCGGCGGTTCCATTTTCGAGACGCCCTGACCGTGGCAGGCATAGAGCACGGCCGTCTTCAGTCCGCTGAAGCTGAACTCCAACTGCGGCGAATCGAGGAACGAACGCGGGAAGGCGAACGCCTTCGGATCGCCGAGGATCGCTTCGCGCTCGAGCGCCGGGCCGCCGGGGAAGCCCAGACCGAGGATCGCGCCGACTTTATCGAAGGCTTCCCCGGCGGCATCATCGCGGGTGGTACCGAGGAGCGTCAGTGACAGCGGGCTGTCGCAGCGGAAGAGCGCCGTGTGACCGCCCGAGACCACGAGGCCGACGCACGGGAAGATGTCGCGCCCCGCGGCGATCCGGCAAGCGTAGATGTGGCTGGCGATGTGGTTCACCGCGACGAGCGGGACGCCGAGGGCGAAGGCGAGCGCCTTTGCGGCCGTGACCCCCATCAGGAGCGCCCCGACGAGGCCGGGGGTGTTGTGGACGGCGATGCAGCCAATGTCCGTGAGCTTCAGATTCGCACGGTCCAGCGATTCGTCGATGACCGGCAGGAGATTCCGCAGATGGGCCCGGCTGGCGATCTCGGGGACGACGCCGCCGAAGCGACCGTGGAGGTCGTTTTGCGAAGCGACGACGCTAGACAGGACGCGTAGGTCGTCGGTGAACACAGCCGAGGCGGTTTCGTCGCAGGAGGTTTCGAGGGCGAGGAAGTGGGTGGTCACGTCAATACCCGAATTTTTTCCAGAGCTTGGGCAGACGGCGGATCATCTCTGTCTTGCTTTCAAAATCCCAATGTTCACCGAGCGGGTCTTCTCGAACAGTGAGGCTATGGTTCGCGATCAGTTCGATGTAATACTCCGCATGCTCCGAGTCGGTCACCGCTTTCGCATAGGCTATCGCGGCCGGATAGCATTCGCACTCCGCTTCATCTGGTTCGACTCGGACACCTGCTAAACTATCTGGAGTCTGGACCGCATTGCGATAGACTTTTTCACCCTTCAGAATCAGCCACGACCGAAAGTCGATGAACCCATCGTCGGAGCAACCGCTGTTGATGAGGTATCCCGCGCCCCAAAGATTCCATACATAAGCCGCCGTTTCCGCCTCTGACCACCAAAATCCAAATGAGAGAATTTCCTGGACGGGCAGCTTCACGAGCCTGGGGACGAGCCGGTCGACATGTTCGAATGGTTCGCTCCGCTTGGTCTTTTCGATCAAATCCCAGAATTCTGCCTCGGTCATGGCTTACCCCTCCCAGTTGTTCGACTGCTTCCAGAATTCCAATGGGTTGCGGTAGACCACCCGGTCGATCACGTCCTCTGAGTGGCCGCGGCGCTTGAGTTCCTGGATCAGCGCCGGCACGGCGAGCGGGTCGGAATGACCCCAGTCCCCCGCTGAGTTCACCATGACGCGCTCGGGGCCGACCATCTCCAGAATGTCGGCGCTGCGGCTCGGCGTGCACTTCGTGATCGGGTAGAGCGTCATCCCGCACCAGAAGCCGCCCTCGAGGGCGAGCCGCACCGTGTGCTCTTCGACGTGATCGACGCAGACGCGGTGCGGCTTCACGCGCCGGTCGTTCTTCAGCATGTCCACGATCATCCCCGTCCCCTTGAGCTTGTCTTCGAGGTGCGGCGTGTGGATGAGGACGAGTTCGTCGGTGCGCATGGCGAGGTCGAGGTGCTCCTGGAAAATCGTCGCCTCGTTCGCGGTGTTCTTGTTCAGACCGATCTCGCCGATGCCGAGGACGTTCGGCGCCTTCAGGAATTCGGGGATGAGCTTGATGACCTCGCGCGACAGCGCTACGTTCTCGGCCTCCTTCGCGTTGATGCAGAGCCAGCAGTAGTGCTTGATCCCGTACAGGGCCGCCCGCTTCGGTTCGACCTCGGTGAGGTGGCGGAAGTAATCGCGGAAGCCGTCTGCGGTGCCGCGGTCGAACCCGGCCCAGAAGGCCGGTTC
>JAYVTJ010000005.1:0-1822 GCA_043774415.1 Fimbriiglobus sp.
CTGCCCGAAGGGCAGCTCGACGAATTCGCGCGCCGGATCGAGACCCATATCGACCGTGTCGTGGCGGACGCGGAAGGATGGTTGCCCTTTTGGCAGACCCTCTCCGAGCTCGCCCGGAATAACGGAGCCGAAATCATCGCCGATCGCCGAGCGGCAATCGAACTCTCTTTGTATACGAAGCTCGAGAACCTGATCGGCGCGCGGGAGTTGGCCGGCCGACTCGAATCGCTGACGGGCATCGCAGTCGCTGATGAAGCGGCGATCGGCGAAGCCGAAGCCAAGCTCGGACAATTTTGGAAAGACGTTCTATCCCGCTGGCAAACCCTCGAAGATCTCGAAGCGATTCTGATCGAGCGGCTCGCGATCCAGCACGGGAGGTTGCATGCGTGGGCGCGGAAGAATCCATCGTCTCAGGAGTGGTACGACGCTCCGGACGACGCCTTCCCGCCGCGGGAGTGACGCGTGAATCCCAACCTCGTCGCGGGTCGGATCGTCTGGGCCGAACTGTTCGATCCGCAAGGTCGCAATCCGAAAATCCGCCCCGCGATCCTCGTGGGCCCGAGCGCCGGAATCATGGAGTGGCTCGCCGTGGCGGTGTCGACGAAGGTCGACGCCGCTCCGCCCGAAGTCAGCGTCGAACTGCCCTGGCACCGCGAGGGTCACCCGCGCACGAAGTTGAAAACCCGCAGCGTGGCCGTTTGCACTTGGCACGCATTCTTGTCGCCCGACCACATCGTGGAACTCGGCGGCTTCACACCGCTCCCGCAGTTGCAGCGCATCCTCACCATCCTCGATACCCTGAGCGGTAACGATTCCGGAGTCGCCACTTGAAGCGCCATCACCTCTGCGGCATGGGCAACGCCATCGTCGATCTCTTCGTCGAGGTCCCCGAACCCGAGTTCGCACGGCTCGGCTTCGAGCGCGGCACCATGCGCCTCGTCGACGCCGACGAGCAGCGGGGGCTCCTCGATCGCTTCGCCGACTCCGACCCGCGCCTCGTCTCGGGCGGCTCCGTCGGCAACAGCACCATCGCCTTCGCCCAGCTCGGCGGCAAAGCCGCGTACCTCGGCTGCGTCGGCGACGACAAGTACGGCTTCCACTACCAGAGCGAGTTCCAGCAGTTCGAGATCGAAATGGGAACCCCCGTCGTCGTGAACCAGCCGACAGGCACCTGCGCGGCGATCATCACGCCGGATGCCGAGCGGACCATGCGCACCTGCTTGGGCGTCGCCGCGCACCTCTCCGGGAAGCACGTGCGGCACGACCGGGCGCTCATCGAGCAATCGGCGTGGCTCTTCATCGAGGGGTACTTGCTGTCGAACAACGAGCCGGGGCAGGAGGCGGTGGAGGAGGCCATCGCCATCGCCAAGGCTCACGGCACGAAAGTGGCGCTGACCTGCTCCGATGCGTTCATCGTGCACGTCTTCGGTACGCCGCTGCTCGAAGCGCTGGCGCAGACCGACCTCTTCTTCTGCAATTCGACCGAAGCGTGCGCCGTGGCCAATGCGCCCGATGCGGCGACGGCGTTCGCGAAGATCGCCGACATCGTGCCGAACGTCGTGGTGACCGACGGCCCGGATGGCGCCTACATCCGCTGGGGCGGCGCCGAGTACCACGTGCCCGCGTTCCCCTGCGAACCGAAGGATCTGACGGGGGCCGGGGACATGTTCGCGGGGGCGTTCCTCTACGGCATCACGCACGGGATGGCCGCCGACGTCGCCGCGCGCGGGGCGAATTATCTGGCGATGCGGGTCATATCGCAGATCGGCGCCCGGCTGCACACGGGCGTCGTCGCCGACTGGAAGCGGGCGACCGCCGGGCA
>JAYVTJ010000006.1:0-5143 GCA_043774415.1 Fimbriiglobus sp.
CGTGCGCGGGGGAAGGGGGCGGCTCATGGTGGACCTCGGGAGAGACGTCCAGTGTCCGCGAAAGGTCCGGAAATGCAACACGGCCCCGATGGGGGCCGTGAGGAGTGGACTTCGAGTGCAAATGGCTCAGTCGATGTTCGCGAGGACTTCGCCGCCGTTGCGGGTGATGAGCGCAGCGAGCACGGAGATGTTCGTACTCGCTTTCAGAAAGCTGACCGAGCCGTCGACTCTGAGGGTGTTCGCCCCGCCGGTGTGGAACGCGTAGATTTGGCCCGTGCCATCAGTGCCGTAATAGGGATCGGGGTAGCCGTTGAGAATGATGCCGTTGGTCACGTTGATCGCATTCCCGCCGGGTGCCGAGGTCCCGGTCGCATCGCTGCCGCGCAGGAGGGCGAGTTCGCTCGCCGGGCGGCACCAGCCACCGCCATTGACGCGGGTGCTGCCGTTGGCGCTCGCCACCTTCTTGCCGAGGCGATAGATGTCCGGGCGGCCGGCCGATTCCGTGAGGTGGATCGTGTTCGACAAGCCGTCGGTGAAGTCGGCGAACTTGAGCTTCTGCGTCTTCGAAATCGCGGCGTTATCCGCGCCGGCCGAGGATGCGGCGACCAGATTGAGAGTGACGAGTTCCGGGGAGACGCCGTAGAAACCGGAGTAATCGCCGTTGGCCACGATGGCGGGCGACCAATTGATGTCGGGAGCACTATCGACGATCGCGCCGTTCGGAGCCGAGGGGCACTCGAACGCCTTGAGCCGCGTACCGAACGTCGTCGGCTGAAGGTGCCAGTTCTGGTTCAGATTCACCAAGCGGTAGAGGTTGTCCTGCTCGATGTGCGGCAGGATGTAAGTGGCCCAGCGGACGCGGACAGTGCTCACGGCGTCAGGGCGGATGTTGCTCGGCAGCGCGTTGTTCGCATCGTGGTAGCCGTGCATGGCCAGCCCGAGCTGCTTGAGGTTGTTCGAGCAGCTCATGCGGGCGGCCGCTTCGCGGACTTTCTGTACGGCGGGCAGAAGGAGCCCGATGAGGATCGCGATGATCGCGATCACCACCAGCAGTTCGATCAGCGTGAAGCCGCTGCGGCGCGTCGTCGTGGTCATGGTTCCATTCTCCGAGAAGGGGCAAGTGGGGCGGGTGAAATCAGCGTTTGAGTTCGACGACTTTGATCTCCGACGGCCCCGTGCCGACGGTCGCGGTCAGTCCGGATGTCTCCGGCCTCGAATACTTGGGGTTCAGGCGATTCGAGGCCGGCTCGTCGCCGCGGCCCGCCAACCAGAGTTCCACAGTGATCTTGTACTCGCCGGCCGGCGCGCCATCGTCGGTGTCGTACGTCGTGAGTTTGTAAGTGCCGTCGGCGCCGACTTTCCCATGCGGTTTCGGAACCCCCGCTCCGGCGTCGCTCACCGGGTGGAGCACCACCGAAGCGTGCTCGGCGGGCTTACCATCGGGCAGCGTCACTTTGCCAGTGGCCGGGAACGTCGGCTTGCGACTTTCGCTCGGGCTACACGATGCCATGGCCAAAGCCAGAGCCGAAACAAGGACGAACGCGAACGATTTCATTCTGCAACCCTCCAGTAGTTCACTAACTCTATCGTCTTTGGTATGTATGTCAAGTGAGCATTCTTGTCCAAGACGATGTTATTTGTGCTCTATCGTGCCGAATGGCTGAAAAGTGTGGGTTTGGGGTTCTCGATTTCCGGTCGAACCGGTACGATTTCCCGCACTCCCATGACTGAAATCGACTGGCAAACGACGGCGACCGGTGCCAACGACATGCTTCGGTACATCCGGACGCGGACGACGTCGCGCAAACTGCAACTGCTGATGTGCGCCGCCTGCCGGACCGTGCTCGACCATCTCCCGGCCGCGCGGGTGCTCCCGATTTTGCAGGGGATCGAGCGGTACGCCGAGGGTTTTGCACCTCTCGATACTTTCCGCCAAGCGCAGCTCGCCGCCCAACTGCTGGATCGCGACGCCGACCGCGAACCGAATCAGGCGAGCCCTTACCGCGCGGCGACACTCGCGCTCCTTTCCGCCGTGAGCAGCCCGCTCGACGACGGTCTGGGGCGGATGATCGGCTGGGTCGAAGCCGTGGCGGCACGAGATGCGGGGGAAGGCTTGGCCCGGGCCGCCCGGGTGCTGCGGCACCGGCAACTCTGCGATTTGTTCCGGGAAGTCTTGGGCAACCCGTTCGCGCCGCGAACTGCGGTGCCGACTTGGATGCAGGCGGCGGAGCGCTCGCCGCCGGGCTGGCTGATCCGCGTCTCCGAAGCGGCCCGGAATATCGCCGTCGCCCTCCACCGCGATCAGGCCTACGACCGCTTCCCCATCCTCGCCGATTCGCTCGAAGAAGAAGGCTGCACCGACGACGAACTCCTCCTCCACATGCGCCAGCCGCATCAGCACGTCCGCGGCTGCTGGGCATTGGATCTCATCCTCGGCAAAAACTGATCGAATCCCGTCCGGCCGCTCCGATTCTTCCGAGGATCGCAGATTTGCGCCGCGATCCGAACCGATCGGCCGATTCTCGCCGGGGCGATTCTCGCCGCGCCGCAGTTTCCGCGTAGCAGAACAGTTCTCGTTCGTCCCTCACCGGAGTTTTGAAACCGAGAGCCGAAACCCGGAGTATGGCCCGGCGGGAATTCTGAGCCCCCGACGCGAAAAGCGTCCGATGATTGAGTGCCGGGTGTGAATCTTCTCCGGATTGAGGACATTGACCATTGACATGCGATTGCGGTGGCCCGATAGTGCGGGCAGAGTTCAGCCCCAAGCCTGAATTCCATCCTCAAGGAGTTAGTAGATGCGATTCCGCCTCCGGCTCGAATCCTTGGAAACTCGGGAAAACCCGAGCAATATGGCCATCGGGCCTCAGCCGATCGACCCGTTCGCCCCGCCGCCCCCGGGCCCGGTCGATCAAAGCCCGCCCGCCCCGCTGCCTCCGCTGCCGACGGCCCCTCCGCCCGGCCTGCCGCCCATCGGCCCGTCCAACCCCATCGGCAACATGGCCATCGGGCCTCAGCCGACCGATCCGTTCGCCCCGCCGCCCCCGGGCCCGGTCGATCAGAGTCCGCCCGCCCCGCTGCCCCCGCTGCCGACCTACCCGATGCCCGGCCTCCCGCCCATCGGCCCGTCCAACCCTATCGGCTGATCGCCGGCGCCACCGTCAATGCGAAACACCCCCGGGATTCCGGGGGTGTTTCTTTTGATCCTCCGCCCGCAGTCCGATCACGCCATAAAGTCCCGCGGATCTTCGATGGTGCCCGTCAGCGCGCTCGATGCGACCGTGAGCGGCGAGGCCAAGTAGACCTTCGCCTCGCGGTGGCCCATGCGGCCGGGGAAGTTGCGGTTCGTAGTGGAAATGCAACTGATCGGCGTGTTCAACCGGCCGAAGGTGTCCGAGGGTCCACCCAAGCAGGCGGCGCACGACGCATCGCCGATCTTTGCACCGGCGTTCAGGAAGATGGTCCGCAGACTCACGCCGCCGATCATCTCCGTATCCAATCCGCGCGCCACTTCGGTCGTCGCGGGAACCACGAAGGTGTCGATCTTCACCGACTTGCCTTTGAGGATGTCGGCCGCGGCGCGGAAGTCGGTGAGCTTGCCGCCGGTGCAACTGCCGATGTAGGCCCGGTCGAGCTTCGTCCCCTTCAGTTCGGTCACGCAGGCCTTGTTGTCCGGGCTGTGCGGCTTCGCCACCACCGGTTCGAGCTTCGATACGTCGTAGACGTACTCGCTGTAGAACTTCGCCCCCGGCAGCGGCTTGAAGACCGTATACGGCTTGCTCCCCGTCTTCACGCCGCGCTCGTCGACGTACTTCGTCGTCACGGCGTCGGCCGGGATGATGCCGTTCTTCCCCCCGGCTTCGATGGCCATGTTGCAGAGCGTCATGCGCTCTTCGATGTTGAGCGCGAAGACACCGTCGCCGTCGAACTCGAGCGCCCGGTAGGTGGCGCCATCCACGCCGATGTCGCCGATGACCGCGAGGATCAGGTCCTTCGCCATGAGGTACGGCGGCAGCTTGCCCGTGAACACCACGCGGATCGTCGGCGGCACCTTCAACCAAGTCTTGCCGGTGCCGAGGACGAAGCCCGCGTCCGTGTTGCCGACACCCGTGGCGAACTCGCCGAAGGCCCCGGCCGTACAGGTGTGGCTGTCGGTGCCGAGGAGGATTTCGCCGGGCCGCGTGTGCCCCTCTTCGGGCATGGCGATGTGGCAGACGCCCTTGTAGTTCTCGGTGCCGACGTCGTAGTAGTACTTCAGCCCCTGTTCCTTCGCGAACTCGCGCAGCACATCGACGTTGCGGTTCGCCATCGGGTCGGCGGTGAAGATGTAGTGATCGGGGATGATGACGAGCTTCTCGGCGTCCCAGACCTTCGCGTCGGCGCCGAACTGCTTCTTGAAGATGCCGATGGTGCCGGGGCCGCAGACGTCGTGGGTCATGAGCACATCGACGTCGAGCCAGACGTTCTCGCCGGGGGAAACGCGGTCGCGCTTGGCGGACTTCGCCAGCACCTGTTCGGTCATGGTCATCGACATGGGAGGTCTCGGTCGGCGGGAGAGTGAGCCATCTCCGGCATTATATAGGGATGGCCGAAGGGAAGGGCGTGAGCCGGGACGCGCTGGCCAAGCGCAGTTTCAAGCCGAGCGCGGCGCTCAAAGTTACCGGGAGTATCAACCGGTCATCGCCGACCTCTCATCCTCACGGCGGGCGAGCCATCGGTCCTCATCACGAACACTTCGCCGTGCGGGTTGCGGGAACGGATGCGCTCCACAGCTTCGTAGAACCGTTGCTGGCTCCGCGGCGAGGTGAGTCGCCGCCGTTCACGGCTCGGGGGCGGTACGAAGCCGGCATGCTGCTCCGCCTGCTGCAGGAAGGCGAGTTGCTCGGAATGCCGTTCTCGCGTCCGCTTCCGAGCGTCGGGCCGCGCTGCCACGAACTGAGAATCCGCGACGCCGGCCACGAATGGCGCATCGTCTACCGAATCGATCCGAGGTGCATCTTCATCGCCGGCACCTTCGCAAAAACGGGGAAGGCGATGCAGCAGCGGGAATTCGGCAAGGCGAAGCAAGCGCTCAAGGAATTTGATCGGACCCGATCCGAGTGAAAGGCGAACATGGAACCCGAAGAGAAGAAGCGACTCCAAGCGG
>JAYVTJ010000007.1:0-10408 GCA_043774415.1 Fimbriiglobus sp.
CGGGATGGAGATCGCACAGAAGGCCTGCGCCGCCCGAGGACCGACGGCGATCCTGGTGCCGCTGCGCGGGGTGTCGGCGCTGGATGTCGAAGGCGGGCCCTTCCGGTGGCCCGAGGCGGATGCGGCGCTGTTCCAGAGCCTGCGGAACTGGGTCGCCGGAGTGGAGTTGATCGAACTCGATCTGCACATCAACGATCCGGAGTTTGCAAGAGTCGCGGCGGACACGCTGCGGCGGCTGATGGGCCGGTGATCGACTCCTTCCGAGCCGCGAGCGCGACAGGGCTTCCTCCGGCAGAAAACGGATTACAATGTGCGGAGATAGCAGCGAGAACTGCCGCGCACGCGGCTCGGAAGGAATGCACACGATGGACATGTTGCTGCTCGGCTTGGCCCTCGGCTTCGCGGCCGCGCTGATTTTGGTTGGGGCGTTCGCCTTCGCCCGCGCCGGGAGTCTCGGCCGGGCCTGGTCGGCCCTCGGGGTCGCGGGTCAGACGTCGAGCACTCCCGCCGCGGTCGCTCCTCCGCCGGTGCCGAAAATCGTGGTGCCGCCGAAGCCGAGCGGCGAAGCGCTCCGCGTGCTGGCGCTGCTCCAAGCCGATTCGCGCTTCATCGACTTCTTCCTCGAAACGCTCCCGGCGAAACTCACGGACGATCAAGTCGGCGGGATTCTCGATGTCCACAAGAAGGTCGCGGCGGCGCTGAAGAAGTACCTCGTGATCGAACCGGTATTCCCGGGAGCCGACGGCGAACGCGTGACGGTGCAAAAGGGCTTCGACCCCTCGGCGATCCGCGTGCTCGGCAACGTGACGGGCGAACCGCCGTTCACGGGCGAACTCCAGCATCCGGGCTGGAAGGTGAGGGAATTGAAGCTCCCCGGAACGGCCGAGGGGCAGGATCCGTTCATCCTGCAACCGGCCGAAGTGCAGATGTGATGGGGAGCGTTTTCCCGAGCGGTGGGCGTGAGCCCTCCGCGACTTCGCAGCTCGGCGAGTCTCGTTCCCACGGAGGGCTTACGCCCACCGCTCGGGAGTCGATTTGGCTCGTCCGCGATGGCGCACCACTCCCCGAATGGATTGAATCGCCTCCGATCCTCAGCGCTCCCGAACTCGCCCGCGCCGAATCCATCCGGCACCCGCGCGCGAAGGCCCAGTTCATCCGGGGTCGCACCGTCCTCCGCGCGGCACTGGCGCTCCGGCTCGGTTGCCTTCCCGCCGATATACCCCTCCGACTTTCGCCCGATGGCAAGCCGTTTCTCGATCCCGCGGAGGTCGGCCGCGAACTCCACTTCAACATGAGCCACACGGACGGCTTCGCACTCTTCGCCATTTCGGAGTACCCCATCGGCGTCGATATCGAAGTCGCCGACCCGAAGCGCGATTGCGATGGCCTCGTCCGGCGGTTCTTCACACCGGTGGAACAGGACGAATACTTCGCGCTCGCGGAGCATCGGCGAACGGCCGCGTTCCTGCGGGGTTGGACGTGCAAAGAAGCTCTGCTGAAAGCCATCGGTTCCGGCGTGCGCGACTTGCAGGACTGCGCCGTGAGGATGAACCCCGATGCGCCACCGGCGGTGCTGTGCGCTCCGGGAGACGCGGCGTGGAAATTGGAAGCGGGCGAAGTGGAAGCGGGGGTGGCGTGGGCGGTGGCTCGTACGTCACGCTCCGCGTGACGCCACCTCCGGCAATCCCCGAAGCTCAATTCATCGCGGCGTCAGGCGGTGCGTGACCTACGAAAAGCGACGGTCGCCATCGACCGTCGCTCGCGCGTCCGGCTCGGAAAACAGGGCTACTTGGGTTCGCCTTCGGGGACGGCGTTCGTCCGCAGGTATTTCGCGGCGGCCTGGTTGATCGACTCGTCGCTCACATCGTACTTCACCGTGTAGCCGATGCGGGGGAAGAAGTCGCGGTAGCGGATGACCTTCGCCCCCTTCTTCTGAGCGTCCAGCTTCGCAGTGTTGATGCTGGTGATCAGGGCGGCTTTCTCCTTGAGCAGTTGGTCGCCGGCCAACGCCGAGGGCGTCGCCCCTTCGACGGCGAACGCGGTGCGATCGGTCGGCCCGCCGCCGACCCACTTGCTGGACGACAGGTCGTAGTAGCCATCGACGAGAATGCCCATCTTGGCGAGGGCGCGGGCCACGGTTTTGATGTCGTCTTGGCCGTCGCCGTCGATGTCGAAGATGCCGTACAGGACGACGTGATCGACGCTCCCCTTGCGCCAGGCGGCGTTGTAGAGGATGTCGCCCTTCAAGATCGACTCGCGGATCGGATCCGCAACTTCGGTCACGCGGGCCCGGCTGAGGTTCGGCCCGAGCACTTCGATGACTTCGATCTTCGCCTTCGGCACCATCCGCTCGACGTACTTGCCATTCTCGATAACCTTCTTGATGCGCGATTGCAGTCCGCGCGTCGCCACTTCCGAGGGCTGGGCATTGAAGCTCAGGCCGGGACGGACACCGTCGGCCGAGCCGAGGTTGATCTCGACGAGGTTCTGGCTCGTGAAGGTCGCGGTGATCGTCCCCTTCGGATTGTCGAACTGGAGCGGATCTTCCTTGTCGGCCTGCTTCGTGAGTTCCCGGTCGAGCTGTTCCTGGATGTTCTTCAGCTTGGCGGCGAACTCGTCGGATCGCTGCTGGGCGAGATCGTATTCCTTCTTGGCCGCGGCGAGATTGGGCCGGTATTCTTCGCTGGCCTTCGTGAATTCGGCCTTCTTCAATTCCACGTCCTTCGCGAGCAGCTTCTGGATCGCGTCGATCTGGGCGGGGATCTTCGCCGTCGCCGCGGCGAACTTGGCCTTCTCGGCGGTGTATTCATCGGCCTTGATCTTCAGATCCGCCTCGCTGGCGACGGAGGCTTTGGTCACATTGCCGACCTTCCGCATGGCCATTTCCCGATCCGCCCGCTGCTTCACGAGGGCTTCGACGAGCGGCCCCTGCTTCGGCGCGGCGAGCATCTCCCCCTGCGCGGGCCACGGCCAGTCGAAAAACTCCGCGTCTTTCGGTGCCCACTTGTCCCCTTCGGTGCCGACGAACATCCCCTTCTCGGCATCGATGGCCGTCCGCAGGCGACCGTTGATGCGGGTCATGATCTTGGCGTGCTCGTCGCGCAGGTATTCTTTGTTGGCCGACGACGAGAGTTTCGTGCGGTCTTCTTCTGTGCCGTGGCCGAGGATGACTTGGTGCAGCCGCAGCATATCCTGCGTCTTCGACAGTTCGCCGCGGGCGAGTTCGGTGTCCTTCTTGGCTTCGGCGGCTTTGGCGACCTCCGCAGCATTGTCGCCCTGGAACGTGTAGGCCAGCACCCCGAGGACGATGCTTGCCAGCACGAAGAAAACGAGGCCGATGACGAGGGGCGTTTTGCCTTCGCCGCCGCTGTTGGGTTTCGCGCGGGTCATGGGAACCTCATTCCGAAGCGGGGAGTCCGGGTGCGATGTGAGCCTGTACGCAGTATAGGCTTACCACCAAGTTTAAATGGGTTGGGGGGCGTGTCAATCGGAAAGAAGGCGGTTCGAGTCGCCGGCGGCGCGGCCGCGCGGCGCAAACCGCTTACTCGTGGCGGAGCGCTTCGACCGGTTGCACCCGCGATGCCCGCCGTGCGGGATACAGGGCCGCGCCCGTCGTGATGACCAGTGCGAAGCCGACAGTCCCCAGGCAGAGCCAGAGCGGAAACTCGAAAACGCTCGTGCTCAGGATCTTATCCTGCGATTGGGATTGGATGAGCCCGCGGACAAAGCTGTCGCCGGGGATCGAGAGCAGCCAGGCGAGCAGCAAGCCGATGCTCCCTCCGAGCAGACCGAGGACGGTGCCCTCCGAGAGGAACATCAGGAGGATCTGCGAATCGCGGGCGCCGAGCGACTTCCAGATGCCGATCTCGCGCGTCCGCTCCAGCACGCTCGTGAACAGCGTGTTCGTGATGCCGATGGCCGCGACGAGCAGCGAGATCAGCGCGAACAGGTTCAGCCCGGCCGCGATCAGGGTTACTTCGCGCTTCACCGACTGATAGAACTTCAACCCCGAGTAGCAGTCGAGCCCGTCGGCTTTCACGCCCTCCACCACGGCCGGCAAATCTCCGCCCGGCCGCACCTTCACGAAGGCTTCGGGGTAACCGAGCGAGGCGAGTTCCGGGAACTGGCCGTGCAGTCGCTCGCCGCCCGCTGCGGTGAGGAAGACTTCCGTGTGGATTCCACGCATCTTGTGGGGGCTGAAGGGATCGGCCGCGGCTTCCTCCGAAGTCGTACCGCGGAGGACGCCGACGATCGTGTACTCCGCGGCGGCCATCGTCTCCCCCTTTTTCGGCACCCCTTCCGTGCGCTTCCGCGCCATCACGAGCTTCACGAGGAGCTTCTCCTGGGGGGTCAGGTCGAAGTCGTCGATCCGCTTCGGGAGCTGCTCCGCGATTTTCGTGAGCGTCTCCGACTGCGCCCGGCTGATGGCCTCGTCCACTTGGCCGGTGCCGGGTGTCAGCAGTCCCGCGAGGAGACTGGCCTTCTCGAACTCCACTTTGCCGAGGACGATCCGCACCGATTTGCCGAGGACGGCATCGAGTTCGGCGTCGGTGCGGATGCCGAGGCAGTAGAGTTCGTACTCGGTCACGACCGCTTCGGTCGGCGATTCGGCGAGCCGGCCGCGCGTCAGTCGGCCCTTCAAATCGGGTTCGAAGAAGTCGAGTCGGCCCGCGTACGCTTGGCCGAGCGTCGATTTGTCCCCGAGCCAGATCTGGCCCCCCGCCGCGCGGTAGACGCGGACCTCTTCGACATCGGGCAGCGCTTTCAGCCGCTCGATCTTCTCCTGCGTCACGAGCTTGATATCGCGCGAGGTCGTCGTCCGGCGGTAGTCCTCGATGAGCTTCGTCCGGATGCGCAGCCGGCGCTCTTCGGGCATCGCGCCCTTCACTTCGATCTTCTCGGGCGGGATGTCCTTCTCCTCGATGATCGGCTGCCCCCGGTTGGCGGGGAAGACCGTGACCCACCAGAAGTCTTCGCGGGAGCGGAACTCGTTGTCGATGAGGCCGCGCAGACCGAGGCCGAGCGAGAGGCTGAAGGCGAGGGCGCACGAGCCGACGGCGACGCCGAGGAGCGTCAGGGAGGTGCGGGCCTTCTGGCGCCAGAGACCGCCGAGCGCCGAGCGGATGAGATCGGACTTGCGCATGGGAGGAGTTTACGGCAACGGACGCCGTTTGCAGAGGTGTCGGATTCTGTGAAACCGGTCCGGCCCGATTCCCAATATCCCACCGGGACAATTCCGACGATCGATAGCCGGACGTACAATATCGCTTCGGCCCACCGAGGTGCGATGGCGATGACCAGCGATTCGGATCGGTTCCTCGTCCAGCAAATCCGCGCCGGCGGGGCGGCGTCGGACAGCGCCTGGGAAGAACTCGTCGCGCGCTACGAGGGGCGCCTGCGCGCCTACGTCCGCCGGCGGCTGCGCGATCACGCCACCACCGACGACACCGTCCAAGAGACCTTCATCGGCTTCCTGAACAGCCTCACGAATTACGACGAGAAGCGCGACCTGCAGACGTGGCTCTTCACCATCGCCAGTCACAAGGTGACCGACTACCTCCGCAAGATCGGCCGGCGCCCGCACGCCACGGGGAGCGAAGCCGACGAGGAGCAACTCGGCCGCGCCGCCGATTCGGATCAGCGCCCCGCGAGCAGCATCGCCCGCAGTCAAGAGCGCCAGGACTTGGAGACCGGCGCCATCAGCCGGTCGATGACGGAGATCCTGCGCGGCTTCGAGCAGAAGGGGGACTTCGCCCGCATCCAAGTGCTGGAGCTGCTCTTCGTGAAGGGGTGGCCGAACTGGCAGGTCGCGGAGTTCCTCAAGGTCTCGGAGCAGCAGGTGGCGAACTACCGGTTCGCGGCCGTGAAGAAGCTCACCGAAGGGATGCGCGCGGTCGGGTTGCCGGGCGATGTCTTCCCCGAACTGGCGGAGAGTTGAACCGATGGGATTGATGGATCGGCTGTTCGGCCGGCCGCTGCTGAGCGACGAAGAAGACCATCAGCGGGTGGGGACGTGGGCCGGCATCCCGATGCTCGGCTTGGACGCGCTGGCCTCGGCGGCGTACGGCCCCGAAGCTGCGCTCAGCGTGCTCCTCGTGCTCGGCGTCGCCGGCGTCGCATACATCGGCCCGATCACCCTGCTGATCGTCGGGCTGCTCCTCCTCGTTTACCTGTCCTATCGCCAGACGATCGCGGCCTATCCCGGCGGCGGCGGGTCGTACACCGTCGCCAAGGAGAACCTTGGACTCGCGGCGAGTCTGCTCGCGGCGGCGGCGCTCATGATCGACTACGTGCTCGTGGTCGCCGTCGGAGTGTCGGCGGGCATCGGCGCGCTCGTGTCGGCCGTGCCCGAACTGCAGCCGTACATGCTCGCGCTCTGCCTCGGCGTGCTCGGACTGATCGCGATGATCAACCTGCGCGGCGCCCGCGATTCGGGAGTCGCCTTCGCCGTGCCGACGTACCTGTTCGTCGTCACGCTGCTCGGCGTCCTCGCGGTCGGTTTCTGGAAGTACGCCGCGGCGGACGGTGCCCCGGAACCGGTGGTGCGTCCGCCGGCCGCGCCGGAGGCTACCGAGGTCGTCGGCTGGTGGCTGCTGGCGAAAGCGTTCGCGAGCGGCTGCACGGCGATGACCGGCGTCGAAGCGGTGAGCAACGGCGTGGCCGCATTCTGCGAGCCGCGGGTCAAATATGCCCGGCGGACGCTGAGTGCGATCATCGCCATCCTCGCGGTGCTGCTCGTCGGCATCGCCTATCTGAGTCGCGCGTACGGGATCGCCGCGACCGATCCCGCGGTGCCGGGCTATGACAGCGTCCTGTCGCAGTTGGTGGCCGCGGTCGTCGGGCGCGGCATCGCTTACTACGTCACCATCGGCGCGGTGCTGGTCGTGCTCTGCCTCTCGGCGAACACAGGCTTCGCCGATTTCCCGCGGCTCTGCCGGGCCATCGCCCAGGACGGCTTCCTGCCGCACGGCTTCGCCCACCGCGGCCGGCGGCTCGTCTACACGCAGGGCATCGTCGTCCTCACGGTCCTCTCGGCCGTGCTGCTGATCGCCTTCGGCGGCGTCACGGATCACCTCATTCCGCTCTTCGCGGTCGGGGCGTTCTTGGCCTTCACCCTGTCGCAGGGGGGGATGGTCGTCCACTGGATCAAGGTCGGGGGTCGAGGCTGGCGCTGGGCGACGCTGGTGAACGGGCTGGGAGCACTCGGCACCGGGGCGGCGCTGATTGTGGTGCTGGTGGCGAAGTTCGCCGACGGGGCCTGGGTCACGGTGGTGCTGATCGGCGGACTGGTGGCCGCGTTCGTCGGAGTGCGCGGGCACTACCGGAAGCTCGCAGAAGAATTGCGAACGGACGAACCCCTCGACCCGCGCGGGCTGGAGCCGCCGCTGGTCGTGCTGCTCGTGCGCGGTTGGTCGCGCATCACGCGGAAGGCCCTGCGGGTCGCGATGCGGCTCTCGCCGCAGGTCTATGCACTGCACATCGCGCTCGACGAATTCCGGCTGCAAGCGCTCGAAGGGGAGTGGACGAAGTTCGTGGCCGAGCCGTGCCGCGCGGCGGCTGTGCCCGCGCCGAAGCTCGTCGTGGTGACTTCGCCCTACCGCCGGCTCTACGCGCCGCTGATGGAGTTCTTGGCCGAGCTGGAGCGGACGCACCCGCACCGGCCGATCGCCGTGATTGTGCCCGAGCTGGTGGAGCGGCGCTGGTACCACTACCTCCTGCACAATCAGACGGCCGCGGTCATCAAGGGCTACCTCTACTTCAGCGGACTCCAGCGCGTGACGGTCGTCAACGTGCCGTGGTATCTGAAGGGTTGACTGCCGCGACCCGCGTCCGGGATCACTTCTGCAAGTTGCGTTCGAGTTCGGCTTTGTACCGCACGTGCTTCATCGCGATTTCCATCGCCAGGCTATCGAGGAACTTGTTGCGGTAGAGGTGGATCGGCAACGCGCTCGTGTCGCGCAGAGGGGCCTCCGAACTGTGCGGGTACTGGGCCAGCGGCTTGCCCTTGCCGACCGCATCGTACACGGCCACTTCCACGGTCGCTTTGCCCCGGCAGATCTCGCGGCCCGTCTGCTTGTCGTAGAGCGACAGCGACGACAGTGTCACGTCGAGCAGGTAGTCGGCGCCGAGCTTCTTGGCGATGTCCGACAGACTCGCGGTGTTCCAGAGGTTCGGGTCTTCGAGGCGGAGCCGATCGACCTTCGACGAATCGACGACCGTGATGACCGTCTCCTTCGAGTAGGTCGAGAGTTCGACGAGCTTGCCGGCGATTTTGGTTTCGAGGTCGCGGTCGATACCGACCATCGACTGATCGCCGAGGATCGAATTCGGCGCCGAGACGACGACCGCGACGGTGACGGTCTTCTTGCCTTCCTTCGGCGCGAGCTTGCACTCGGGCTTCGGATCGCGGTACTCGTCGCCGCGGTTGAGGAACCAGAGGAGGCTCGGCCCGCAGCCGAAGCCGAAGATCGTGAGCAGCGCGACCATCACGCCGCGGCGGAGCCAGGACAGTGCATTGCGGTTCATCCTTGAACCCCCCGTTGAAGTTCGGAGTGCGGAGTGCGGAGTGCGGAGTATCAAATCCGAAATCCGAAATCCGAAATCCCAAATCGAATCGCCCCCGCTACCCGAAGAAGATCGCGGCCCAGCGGCCGACCATCAGCGTGAGCACGATCGTCAGGCAGACCGTCAACCACAATTCCCCGTTGCGGATGAACAGGTACCGCCCCCGATAGCAACTCGCGAACCCCCACGGAATCAGGCTGATCCACCAGAGGGCCATGAGGGTGCCGACCCAGTTGGCCCGCAGCGAGTTCGCGAGGTCCCCGTGGACGAGCAGCGAGAAACTCGTGGTCATCCCGCAGGCCGGGCAGGGCTTGCCGGTCATCACGACCATGTTGCAAGGTTCCATGCCGAGCTGCGTGTGCGTGGCCATCGTCTTGGCCACTTCGTTCCCGTCCTCGTCGGTCCCGTACGGGTGGATGTAGGCCGCGGCCCCCATCACCGCGACGAACGCCAACGCCATGAGGGCGAGCAGCCCGCGCACCCACTTGGCCAGCTTCGGCGAGCGCCGATTCCGGCGCGGCCTCGGCCGCTCGACGTATTCGAAATCGTCCTCCGAGTCGTCCCGCGCGGGCTGCGGATGCACCGGTCTCGCGATCGGGTACGGCCCCGCGGGCGCCGGCGGTCCGGGATTGCTGTTGGCTTCGATAGGCAGCACGTATAGCCTCCGGGGTGAGGACTGCAAGCCCGGTTTCCGGGTGATGGATGTTTCCGAATTGTACCGGACGGAGGCAGCGGTGGCGCTGAGCGAAGCGGTCGCCGACGCGATGACCCGGCTCCTGCCGGACTGGGCCGCCGCGCCCGGAATCGTCGCCGTCTCCGGCGGGGCCGACAGCGTCGCGCTCCTGACGGCGGTGCGCGACCATCGCCCGATCGTGGCGCACGTCAATCACCTGCTACGCGGTGACGAAAGCGATGCCGATGAACGCTTCGTTCGAGAACTCGCGGAGCAATTCGGCTCGCCGTTTCGGGTTCTGCGGATCGACATGGCCCGCGAAGCGGCGGGTCAGAACTTGGAAGCGGCGGCCCGCGCGGTCCGCTACCGCCGGTTCGCAGAACTCGCGGTCGAACTCGGAGCGGGCTGGATCGCGACCGGACACACCGCCGACGATCAGGCCGAGACGGTACTGCACCGACTCATCCGCGGCACCGGCTTGCAAGGACTCCGCGGAATCGCTCCGATCCGCCACGATGGCCCGGTGCCGGTCGTCCGCCCGCTGCTCGGGGTCACGCGGGCCGAGGTCGTCGAGCACCTCGCGGAGTTGCAGCAGCCGTACCGCACCGATTCGTCGAATGCCGATCCGCGCTTCACCCGCAACCGCATCCGCCGCGAACTGCTGCCGCTGCTCAAGACCTTCGGCGCCGACGTCGTGCAGTCGCTCGGCCGCACGGCGGCGCAGGCCGAGGAGTTCTTCGACGAGCAGCGCTTCGCGGGCGAGCGCTTGCTGATCGAAGTGGAACTCCCCGCGACGGCGGACGTGGTCACGCTCGATGCGCCGAAGCTCGATACGCTGAGTGAACCGGCGATCCGCCTCTTGATGCGAACACTCTGGGCCCGCACAGGCTGGCCGACGGCCGCGATGACCTTCGCCCACTGGGATCGACTGGCGAAGATCGCGAAGGCTTCGGTTCCCGCCGCGGACTTCCCCGGCGGCGTCCACGTCCGCCGGGCGGGGCGGTACCTGACGATCCGGATCCCGACCGCACGATCGGAGTGAACGGTGCCCGAATCCGCGATCCTCGCTTACGCGATCCTGCTCGTCGTCGCGAGCGGGGCCAGCTTCGTCGCCTACGGCTTCGACAAGCGCCGGGCCGTCGGCGGCGGTCGGCGCGTGCGCGAGCGGAC
>JAYVTJ010000008.1:0-3389 GCA_043774415.1 Fimbriiglobus sp.
GGCGCGGTGAGGACGCGCATGAAGAAGCCGCCGGCGCTCCAGAGGACGGCGGCGAGGATCAGCGTGATGCGGGCGGCCGAGGCGTCGGTGGGTCTCACCGGAGCCAGCCTTTGCGGACTTCGAGGAACCAGCCGAGCGCGGGGCGGTCGAGCGAGGTCGGATAGAGTTCCGCTCCGGGAGTCGCAGCGTGCGGTTGGCCGGCCGACCAGACGTCCCAGTAGACGGCCCGGACCGATGGCGAACCGATCAGCGTCTCGACGGTGGCGAGCGCCATCGCCGAGTCCCCGGCGAGCGGCGCCGCGAGCGTGATGTCGAGCGGGCAGTTCAGCGGGTCGTAGAGTTCCAGCAACTGCAAAACATCGAGCGGATCCCGCGGGAGGCCTCCGCCGGGACCGGAGTCGGGCGTGAGTTCGAGTTCGAGCGCGGAGACTTCGAAGCCGGTGCGCAGCAACGTGTCGGCGAAGCCGAACGGAGAATACCGGAGGCGCGGATCGAGGAGGTAGTCGCCGAAGGGCTGCCGGAGTCCGAAGGTCCAGCTCGCCCCGGCATCGACGTCGGCGGCCGTTTCGAGCAGGCGCGCCGCGAGCCGGAGGCGGTCGTCTTCGCCGAGTCCGAGCGCGTCCCGGTGGTTGAAGCCCGAGAAGAGTTCCCAGTGCCGGCAGCGGTCGCGGTAGCGCGCGACGAGCGTGCCCGCGAAGTCGGTGTAGAGCGCGGCGAGATTCGGGAAGTCGCCCGTGGAAGCGAGGATCCAGTCCGGGACGGTGTCGCCCGAGAGATCGACCAGAGGCCCCATCGAGATCGCGAGCCCGGCCGCACTCGCCCAGCGGACCAAGGGATCGAGCTGGCTCCAGTTGAAGTTCGCTTCCTCGCGCTCGATCTGCTTCCAGTTCGGCACGATGCGCACGGCGTTGAAGCAGCGGGCGTAATCCTCGGACTCGGCCGGCGAGAGCGGGGCCGAAAGGCGGCACCCGAGGAGTGTGGGGAGCGGCTTCTTCGCGCCCATCCGGGCGTCGATGCGGAATTTCGTCAGCGCGCCGGTCAGGCGGTCCGCCAGCAGCGATGCGGCTTCGATCACGACGAAGGCATGCGCATCGCGGACAGCCGGGTCGTCGGTCAGCGCCGCGCGGCCGAAGGCCCGGGATATTTCGGCGAGGTCGCCCTTGAGGATTGCCGCCATCGGGATCGAGGCCGATGTCAGTGCGAAGTACAAATTCCGGGCGCGGTTCACGCATCCGCGGGCGAGTTCGAGTGCGAGCCGGTACGGCTCCGGACGCACCCGCAGGGTCGATGTCGAAATGATCCGGCTCTCGCCGCGCACCGGCCACGGGACTGAAAGGTTGCCGCTCTCGTCTTCGTCCCTCACCAGGACCAGCAGCCGGTCGTCGTGGCGCCGGCGGACGGGGACGGGCGCGCCTTCGTAACCCCCGGCGATCCATGCCCGTTCGAGGAGCGCGCGCGGATCGCTGGGCCAGTGCGTCGGCAATTCGAAAGAAAACTGCGCCATGTTGAAGAAGTCGCGGACCTGAGCCGGAGATCGGGACTGCGGCATTTTATCAATTCTCGCCCCGGCCGCAGGGTCCGATGCGATCCGCCATTCAGGAGGGCGGAGCTTCGGCGCGGGCGACGATGGCGATGCCGTACCGATCCGCGAGCGCGAGGGTTTCGACCTCGTCGATCAGGATCGTCTTCCCCGCTTCGATGGCGAGGGCCGTCGCCCCGGCCGCGCGCATCGCTTCGACCGTCGCCGGGCCGACCGCCGGCACATCGAAGCGCATGTCCTGATTCGGCTTCGCGACCTTCACGACCACGAATCCGGCCCGCGCGCAGAGTTCGCCGGCCCGGGCGATGCAGCGGTCGGTCCCCTCGATGGCTTCGACGGCGATGCAGGCCCGCTCGCGGATCATCACGCTCTGGCCCACATCCAGGCGGCCCATTTCGCGGGCGAGCGTCCAGCCGAATTCGATGTCCCGCACTTCGCGGGCGGTCGGGGCGCGCTTCGTCAACTGGCCTGCGGTCACGAGCAGCTCCGGGCAGAGGTCGAGTGCCGAAACGCAGTGCAGCCCTTCCCGCTCGAACTCGGCGATCAGCCCGAGCAGGAGGGAATCGTCCTTGTTATCGCGGCGGGCGCGCGACAGCCAGAAGCGGGCGGCGCGCCAGTCGGGGAGCAGCCGGAGCCACCACCTCGGCTGGAACAAAACGTGTTTGTGGTACTTCCCGGCCATCGTCCAGCGCTCGACGCCGTTGCGCCGGAAGTTGCGGAAGACCGAGCCGAGGGAGAGCCGCTTGAGCCAGTAGAAGCGGTGGCAGAGTTCCCGGAGCGACGGGTCGGCCATGTCGGCGACGCCGATGCAGATCACGGGGATGCCGAGTTCCCGGGCCTTCGCCGCGAAGACGATCGGGAAGCGACCGGCGCCCGCGATCAACCCGATGGGGGTACGGTGCGTCATTCCGCATCGTCCGCAGGCGAGATTCTCTTTTCGAGTTCCGCGACCCGCCGCCGCAGTTCGGGGATCGATCGCACGAGCATCGGCGTCCGCAGGTAGTCCCCGACGGGAACGGTCGGTGTCCCGGAGAGCCGGGATTTCGGCGGAATGTTTTGGATCACCCCGCCTTGGGCGCCGATGACCGATTGCTCGCCGATGTGCAGGTGGTCGGCGATTCCGACCTGTCCCGCGAGGACGACGTAGTCGCCCGTCGAAGACGACCCGGCGATGCCGACCTGCGCCGCGAGGATGTTGTGCCGGCCGATGCGGCAGTTGTGCGCGACCATCACGAGGTTGTCGATCTTGGTCCCCGCGCCGATCCGGGTCGGGCCGACGGTGCCGCGATCGATGGTGACCGAAGCACCGATCTCGACATCGTCGCCGACGATCACGCTGCCGAGCTGGGGAACTTTCACGTAGCGGCCGGCCTCCATCCGATAGCCGAAGCCGTCGGCGCCGAGGACGCTGCCGGCGTGGATGGTCACGCGGTCGCCGAGCACCGTGTCGTCGTAGAGGACGACACCGGGGTGGAGCGTACCCCCCTGCCCCACCCGGCAATGCGCTCCGACGGTCACGCCCGAGTGGATCGTACAGCCGTCGCCGACGACGGTATCCGGCCCGATGATCGAATAGGGACCGACGCTGACATCCGCGCCGAGTTCGACGCTGGGATCGACGATGGCCGTGGCGTGAATCCCGGTCGGCCGGGGTCGAGTGCCGCGCAGCCGGAGGAGCAGTTGGTGGAAGGCGTTCAGAGGTTCTGCGACGCGGATGATGGGCCGATCCCCGTCCGGGAAGTCGAGTGGCACCACGGCGGCGGCGGCCTTCGACACGGCCCACTCGTCCGATTTCTTCGCGCTGTCGATGAGGGCGAGTTCCCCGGCCCCGGCATCGTGGAGCGACGTG
>JAYVTJ010000009.1:0-3976 GCA_043774415.1 Fimbriiglobus sp.
ATACTTCGCGCCAGCGACGAGCGCGCCCATATCGAGGGAGAAAATCGTCTTGTCCTTCAACCCCTCCGGCACGTCTCCGCGGAGAATGCGCTGCGCGAGGCCCTCGACGATCGCGGTCTTGCCGACGCCCGGCTCGCCGATGAGCACGGGGTTGTTCTTCGTCCGCCGGCTCAGAATCTGGACGATCCGGCGGATCTCTTCATCCCGGCCGATGACGGGGTCGAGCTTGCCCTTCCGCGCCGCCTCGGTGAGATCGCGGCCGTACTTCTCCAGCGACTGGTAGGTCTCTTCGGGATTCTGCGAGGTGACGCGCTGCTTGCCGCGGACTTCGCCGAGGACGCGCAGCAATTGGTCGCGGCTCGCTCCCGCGTCGCGCAGCAGTTGCCCGGCCCCGTCCCGATCTGCGGCGAGTGCCAGGAGCAGATGTTCGACCGAGAGGAATTCGTCCTTGAGTTTCTTGGCTTCGTCCTCGGCGACGGCGAGGATCTTGTTGAAGCGCGTCGAGGCCGATTGCGAGACATTCTGACCCGTGACTTTCGGGATGCGATCGAGCAGCCGCTGGACTTGGATCGTCAGCACATCGGGGGCGACACCGAGCTTGTTCAGCAGCGCGACCGCCAGACCCTTGGGCTGATCGAGCAGCGCGATCAGGACGTGCTCGGCGTCGATCTGCTGGTGGTCGAACTTGGCCGCGAGCTTCTGCGAATCGGCGAGCGCTTCGCGGGCGCGCTCCGTGAATCGGTTGGCATCCATCGGCGGTGATCCTCTTGAGGCATTTTACGCAGTTTCAAACGCAAACGTCGTGCCGTGTATTCCGGGCTACAATTCGTGGAGAACGCGTTAGTCCCGCCGGACTCCGCCTGCCAGAATGACACCGGCCGCACGCAGCGCCGTCCTATCGGAAGAATCCATGAGCCGACGCAAACCCGATTACGACGATCAGGTCTACGACCTCATCTCGAAGGCCGACGACCTGCCCGAAGGCCCGGCCAAGGTCGCGATCTTCGAGGAGGCCGTGGCCCTCGCCGACCTCCATCAGGATGTCGAACTCGCCTTCGACACCCGCATGGAGATGCTCTGGCCCGCGTACCACGCCAGCCGGCAGGATCTGCTCCTCGTCCACTTCGCGTGGTGCTTGGCGAAGCTCGACGAAGACGACGACCTCGACCCGCACGGCGCGCTCTGGGCCTACCGTTGGGTGCTCGACTCCATGGCCGGGTTCCCGGAGATTCCCCGGTCGCAGATCGAAGCGGCCATCGCCGATATGATCCGGCGCTACTCGGAACACGGGGCTTCGCTCCGGCCCTGCTACCACCTGCATCGCCGGGTCTACCTCGACCTCGGCGACCGCGCCGCGGCGCAAACCGCGCACAAGAAGATCGCGGGCACGAAGCGCGATTGGTTCTCGGACGACCCCGAAACCGAGAAGGCCTTCGCCATCTTCTACGCCGTGCTCCAGGAAGAGTACGCGAAGGGCGTCCGGCTCGGGGATAAGTTCCTCAGCGATGCGAGCGTCTCGTCCCATTTCCGCGGCTTGATCGCGTCCGAACTGATTATCCCGTGCGCGCGGCTGGGGCAGTGGGAGCGCGCCGCCGAGTACCAGACGATGTCGATGCCGCTGCTGAAGAAGGAGCGCCAGGGCGCCGGGAATTTCGCCGAGCACGCGGAGTACCTCGCGATCGTCGGCAACTTCGCCGCGGCCGTGAAGGTCTACGAACGCCACCTCGAGTCCGCCGCGGTCGAGCCGAACCGCATCATGCGCTTCGACTACTACCGCGCCGGCAAGTTCCTCTGCGAGCGGCTCCGGACGGCGGGCAAAACGACGGTGAAGTTCCGAGTTCCCGATTCGCTGGCGATCCCCGAATCGGAGCCCGGCCGAGTGCCGTGCGAAGCGTTCGCGGCGTGGCTCGATGTGCAAATCGCCGATTTGGTCCAGCGCTTGGACACCCGCAACGGGACGGCGTTCTACGCCGGCGAACTCGCGAAACTCGGCGAATCGACCGAACTCGCGGAACGGTATGCTCGCTTGTATCCTCCAAAGACGAGTCCGCGTACGCGGAGGAGTCCATGATCGCCGCCGACGACATCGACCGCCTGATGGCGGAAGCCGAGAAGCTCCCGCACGGCCCCGCGCGCATCGCGATGGTCGAAGAAGCCGTGCGCATCGCCGATTCGCGGAACGACCTCCCCGAAGCCTTCAAGTGCCGCCTCGAACTCGTCAGCGCCGCTTCATCGGGCGGGCAACCCGATGTGAAGCTCGTCGCCTTTTCGTGGTGCCTCAGCCAGTTCGACCGCGACAATAAGCTCTTCGGCGGCCGGGCGACCGAGATCGATCTGCTCTGGAAGTACAAGTGGATCGCGGGCGCTCTCCCGGCCTTCCACCAGATCTTGCGGGAGCAGATCGCGGCGACCGTCGAAGACTTGCGGCGGCGCTACCGGGCCGACGGATCGACGATGCACGCGGTTTACGACGAGGAGTGCTCCATCGCGATCAGCATGGGGGACAAGCCCGCGGCCGAGGCGGCGCAGAAGCGATTGGCCGCGACGAAGCGGGACACCTTCAGCAACTGCGCCGCCTGCGTGCAGGATCGCCTCGTCAGCTTTCACCGCTGCTTCGACCGGCACGCCGAAGCCGTCATCGCCGCGGCCCCGATCTTGAGCGGGCGGCTGAAATGCGGCACCGTCCCGCACCGGACCTACCCGAAGCTGATGATGTCCCTCTTCAACTTGGATCGCTTGCCGGAGGCGATGCACTACCACCGCATCGGCTACCCGATGGTCGCGTCGAACCCCGGCCACATCGCCTACGTGGACGACCACATCCGCTTCCTCGCCCTCACCGGCAACGGCACGCGGGCTTTGCGCCTCACGCACAAGCACCTCCGCGCCGCCCTCGCCTACGTGAGCCTCAACACCCGGTACGCCTTCCTGCGCGACGTCCGCCTGCTCTTCCGATTGCTGAAGGAAGAGGGTGTCAAGACCGCGGCTCTTTCGCTGCCCGACGATCATCCGCTGGCATCTGCGGCGGGCCGAGTGAAGGTGCCCGAGTTCGGCAATTGGCTCGATGCCGACTGCCGGCGCATCGCCGCACTCTACGACGCCCGCAACGGCAACGACGACTTCACGCGTGGCTTGGAGACGGATGAGGAGTTGGTCGTGAAGCCGTACCCCTTCCGCAAATCGGGTGAGAATCGCGCTGGAGGTATCGATGCGGATGAGTGACAGCGTCGGTCCGCGAATCGTCGGCGGGTTCCGGCCGTGCCGGGAACTCGTGAGGAGATCGTGAAGCGCGGTCGAAAGAACCCGACTGGCCCCTTGCATTCCGCGAATTCCGGCGGGTATGATGGGTATGTGCATGAACCCGATCTAGCTCCGGCGCGTCTCAGATAAGCGGATCGGCCCGTCCTCCGACGGCCCCCGATCCGATGCCGCACCATCAGGGGGTCTTCGCCGCTATGAGTCCCACGACGGTTTCCCCGCTCGAATCGAGCGTCCTGGTGCTGAACAAGATGTTCATGGCCGTGCACGTCATCAGCGTGCGCCGGGCCTTCTGCCTGCTCGCGAAGGAGCAGGCCGAAGTCGTGAGCGTCGAAGAGGGGCAGTTCCTCAGCTACGATTTCGAATCGTGGGCCGAGCTGAGCGCGTACCGCGCGCAGAACTTCCGCGAGGAGCACGACGACTGGGTGCGGACCCCAACCGTCGAAATCCAGGCCCCGCGCGTCGTGCGCCTGCTCGACTACGACAAGGTGCCCCGGCAGACGGTGAAGTTCAATCGCCGGAACATCTTCGCCCGCGACCACAACCAGTGCCAGTACTGCGGCCGCAAGTACATCACGAGCGAACTGAGCCTCGACCACGTCGTGCCGCGCAGCCAAGGCGGCGGGACGACTTGGGAGAACATCGTCTGCGCCTGCGTGGACTGCAACGTCCGCAAGGGGGGCCGCACCCCGCGCCAGGCGAACCTGACACTGATCCG
>JAYVTJ010000010.1:0-8112 GCA_043774415.1 Fimbriiglobus sp.
GGTGTGGACGCCCAGTACCCGGAGCTTCTCGCAGCAGTTCGGCTTGCCGCGCCGGCAGGAATGGCACACCCCGCAACTCAGGTACGGCTCGATGGCGCAGCGGTCGCCGACCTTCAGGCCCGCGCCGCCCTCCGGCAACTCCAGAATCTCGACGCCGAGTTCGTGGCCGAGGACGCGCGGATAGCTGAAGTAGGGCTGCCGGCCGGCGAAGGCGTGCAGGTCGGTGCCGCAGACGCCGATGCGGCGGACCCGGACGAGCGCCTGCCCAAGTGCTGCGGAGGGCGCTTCCGCTTCGACCGTCGAGAATGAGCCGGGCGTATCGAGGCGAATTTGCAGCAAGTGAGGCTCCGTCGAGAGGGAAGCACAACCGGCGCAACCGCTACCCGAATGTGAAGATTGCGCGAACACGACGCGCTTTCCGTCCGCATTCCGAAGGCCGCGTTTAATCTAGGAGGGAATGATTCCGTCCGTACGCGAATCGGTCTGTTCGCTTCCGTCCTCGACATGCAGCGCGAGATTTCCCGATGAAGCCGAATCGCTCGAAACTGCGCCTCGAACAGCTCGAACGCCGCGAGAATCCGACCGCGGTAAACATCGGCTTCGGAAGCCCCATCGTCGATTTCGACGTGGCCGGCTATCGGCTCCAGCAGAACAACAACAACACGGCGACCACGTCGTCGGCGTTCGGCTTCGAAGAGGCGTTCATGACGGCGCCGCAAGCCGTGACCACCGCCGGCGGCAGCACCGTGAATGATACGCTCACCGACGCATTCGACGGCGCCCTGAGCTGGGGCTTGGCCAATGCGACCGGCACGGTCCTGATCGGCGCGAGCACGACCCCCGTGACGTACTACGATTCCGACGGCATCGTCGATATCGTCGGCGCCCCGATCGCGCCGAACCGCTACGGGGCCGGCGCGATTCTCACCGGCAGCCCCGAGACGACCAACTTCGCCGGGGACACTTTCAACGGCCTGCGACTCTGGCAGCAGAACGCCGTGTTCGCCGTCAACGGCGCGCCGGTCATCCGCAGCATTTTCTTCGCGAGCAACCCGACCGGCGCGGCGATCACCCAAAACCTCGGCGTCTTCAACAACCTCGGCTCCGACGGCGGGATTCCCACACCGCCCGACAACACCCGCATCTTCGCCACGAGCAGCGGCGATACGATCTTCGCGCCGGGTACCGATACGTGGGTCGGCTCGTTCGACAACTACGTCGCCGCGCCGAACGCCAGCCCCGATCCGCGGCTGCTCTTCCAGCTCCAGGGCGCGTTCGGTGGCGTCCGGACGGGTCTCGATGCGTCGTCCTCGTTCGTCAGTGCCAACGATAGCCCGCACTTCAACTACCGCGCGACGCTCGCCGCCGGCGAAACCCAGGCATTCATGGTCTTCACCGGACTGTACGGGTCCAAGGCGGCCGCGCTGGCGAACAACGCGGTCTTCGCCAGCCTTCAGAACCTGCAGGCCAGCGGACTCCTCGCGGGCCTCGGCACCGCGGATCGCGCGCTGATCCGCAACTGGGACCTCGTCGCGCCGGTTCTGTCGAATCCGATGCCGGTCGTGACCGGCGTCGCGGTCGCGGCGGAAGACGGCCCCACCAACATCGAAGTCTACAACGCCGCGGGCATTCGGACCGCCAGCTTCTACGCATTCGATCCGGCCTTCCTCGGGGGCGTCGAAATCGCCCGCGGCGATGTGAACCGCGACGGCGCGGCCGACATCATCGCCGGGGCCGGACCGGGGGCGGGGCCGCACGTCAAAGTCTTCGACGGGATCAGCGGCGCGGAAGTGAGGAGCTTCTTCGCGTTCGGCGCCGGCTACGGCGGCGGCCTCGCGGTCGGCTCGGGCGACCTCGACGCCGACGGCTACGCCGACATCGTCGTCGGCACCCTGAACGGTTCGTCGCACGTCAAGGTCTTCAGCGGCCGCGACGGCTCCGAACTCGCGAGCTTCTTCGCCTTCGGCGGGTATGCGGGTGGTGTGACCGTGGCGGCCGGGGATGTGGACGGCGACGGCTTCGCCGACATCGTCGTCGGCACGCGCACCGGCACTTCGCATGTGAAGGTGTTCAGCGGCCGCGACCTCGCCGAAATCGCGAGCTTCTTCGCCTTCGATGCGGGCTACACCGGCGGGGTGAGCGTCGCCGCGGGAGACTTGAACGGAGACGGGCGCGCCGATCTGATCGTCGGTTCGCGGGCGGGGTCGTCGCACGTCGAAGTCTTCAGCGGGCTCGATTCCTCGAAGCTCGCGAGCTTCTTCGCGTTCGACGGCTACGAGGGCGGGATCGGTGTCGCGGCCACCGATGCCGACGGCGATGGCCGGCTCGACCTCGGCGTGGGCATTTTGGACGGCGGCTCGACCTTCCGCGCGTTCCACTTCCCGGGCTTGGACGCGTTCAAACCTTTCGAGGGCTTCGCCGCGGGTTACACCGGCGGCATCAACGTGGCGTGAGGCGCGGCCGCGGTTCTTCGGAAGGATTGCGGATCGCCCGCTCCGCGGAGCAACGATTCGGAAATTCTCGCTGCATCATTTCTTGTCCAGTAGCTCCGCCAGAGCACCACGAGCGATATCCCGGACGCTCTCGGACGGATCGCCCTTGGCGAGGGCGTCCAGCAGCGGCTGGAAACTCTTGTCGCCCGACCGGCCCAGACCGCGTGCGGCGGTGATGCGGATGCCGGCGTCCATGTCCTCCGTGCACTTGGCGAGGGCGCCCGCGTGCTTCTTCGCTCCCAGACCGGCCACGGCCTGCACCGCCTCCCGCCGGACATTGAGGCTCTCGTCCGAACAGAGGGCGACGACGGAGTCGACGGCTTCCCGGTCGAGAATCACGAGCACGCGCACCGCATGCTCCCGGATCTGCGCGTCTTGGTCCTTCAGCATTCTCTGCAGCTTCCCCGCCTGACCGACGCTGCCGATGTGCTCCAGCACCATGACCGCATGGCGGCGGACCAACACATCCCCGTCGTCGAGGAGCGGCAGGACCGCCCGCACCTGATCCTTCGCCTTCAGAGTGCCGAGCATTCGCACGGCGTGGTAGCGGATGTCCGGCGACGGATCCCCGAGCAATTTCGCGAGCCGCTTCGAAGTCTCTTGGCCCGGATGCCGGCCGAAGGCATCGATCGCGACCAATCGCACCCTTTCGCTGCCATCGTCGAGGTACTTGACCAGTTCGTCGTCGGGCAGGCGCAGGTACGACAAGCCCACGGCGCGCATCTCGTCGTCTTTGTCGCCGAGCATTTTGCGGAACGCCGGAGCCGTCTTTTCCGGTGGGAACTCACTCAGGTGGAAAGCGGCCGCCATCCGGACCTGCCGATCTTTGGCGGAGAGCATCTTCGCCATCGCCGGCCGGAACTTTTCGGTCGCTCCCCTCATGCCGTACAGCACGTCCCCCTGAATCGCCGGATCGTCTTCCTTCAGCAACTCCAGCAGTTCGTCGGCGAATCGGTGACCGAGGACGTTGTAGCCGATGGCGTGGGCGGCGCGCGATCGCACGGCCGAGTCCGAGTCTCCGATCAGCTTGCCGAGCAGTTCCTCGACGAGTTCCTTCGGGATGGGGTAGATGTACCGGCTGTCCAGCACGCCGATGGCTTCGATCTTCGATTCGCGATCTTTGAGGCCGCCGAAGAAGGCGCGGACGAGGGCCTCGGTCTCCCTGTCGAGTTTGGAATCGCGCTCCGCCGGTTTCGGCACGAGCTTTTGCTCGAAGGCCGAGACGGCGGCTCTGGCCTTTTCTCGCTTCTCGTCGGCCGCCGGCGACGGCGCGGTGGAGAGGATCAGACCCAGCGCGAGGTGGGGAAGATAGCGCACCATCGGAATTCCTCGGCCGACCGTGGAGTGAACTCGCCAGTCGGGATCATAACGCGTCCGACGCCGAGCGGTGTCACCGTTCCGTAACGGTGCGGGGCCTAATCCGCCCGCGACGCGGCGACCACGCGCTGGCCCGACAGCAGCCGCGTCCCCAGATTCAGCACGAGCACCAGCATCAGCAGCACGAATGCTCCCGCCCACGCCAAGTCCGTGTCCGACGGCTTCGGCGGGTTCTGCACGTACGTGTAGATGAAGTACGGCAGCGCCGGGGTCGGCTCCGCCGGCGACTCCGCGAAGAAGTTGCTCGTGCCCGCCGTGTAGAGCAGCGGCGCCGTCTCCCCCGCGACGCGGCCCACGGCCAGCAGCATCCCCGTGATGATCGCCGGTAGCGCGGCCGGGAGGATCACGCGGAAGACCGTCTGCCGGCGGCTCGCCCCCAGCGCATAGCTCGCTTCGCGCAGCCCGTTCGGCACGAGGCGGATCGCTTCTTCGGCGGAGCGCACGATCACGGGGAGCATCATCACGGCGAGGGCGAAGCCGCCGGCCCACGCGGACGGACCCCACGATTTGTCGGTCGGCGCGAGCCAGAAGGGTCGCACGAGCAGGGCGTAGCCGAACACGCCGATGACGATGGACGGCACACTGCCGAGCATCTCGGCGACGAAGCGGATCGGCCGGGCGAGCCAGTGGCTGCGGAACTCGGCGAGGAAGATCGCGGCGAGCAAGCCGACGGGGATCGCGAGGGCCGAGGCCAACCCGACGAGCGTGATGCTGCCGAGGATGGCGTTCGCCATGCCGGCGCCGGCCGGGTCGCCGGTGCGGTTCGTGAAGAAGCTGAGCTTCAGCCGGCCCGCGCCCATGTAGGTGATGTACCCGAGGATCAGGAAGAGCGGCACCACCGTGAGGAGCTGCGCGAGACTGAGCACACCGGTCATCACCCGGTTCATCAGCGCGGCGCGGCGACGCGTTTTCGCCAGATGTGCGGCCGATGGCGGCGGCACTTCGGGCAGTTGATCCGAAAGGAGAATCGGCCGGCGGTCGGGCTTCACCCGCGGCTTGCTCGCCCACGCGATCACGGTCCGGGCCGCGACGTTCATCAGCAGCGTCACGGCGAGCAGCAAGAGGCCGAGCGTGACGAGGGCCGCGTACTTCTGCTCGTCGGCGGTCGTCGTCTCCTTCACCGATCCGGCGATCCGGCTCGGGATCGTGTCCCCCGTGCCGGCGACGAACTGGGTGAAGCTGTCGGGGAGATACTGCCCGTTGCCGATGACCATCGTCACGGCCATCGTCTCGCCGACGGCGCGGCCGAGGGCGAGGAAGCAGGCCGCGATGATCCCGGGCCGCGCGTACGGCAGCACGACGCGCCAGATGGTCTGCCAGCGGGTGGCGCCGACCGAGAGGGCCGCTTCGCGCTGGCTGCGTGGCACCGCCTGGCAAACGTCGAAGCTCACGGCCGTGATGTACGGCAGCACCATGATGGCCAGCACGATCCCGGCCGCGAGGATGCCTTGCCCGGACGCGCTGCTCTCGAGACCGAGGGAGTTGTAGACGGTGAGCAGGCCGTACTTCGCGAGGAACGTTTTGGCCCAGAAGCCGTAGACGATGCTCGGGATCGCCGCGAGGAGTTCGAGCAGGAAGCCGCACATCTTCCGCAGCCACGGCGGGGCGATCTCGGACAGAAACGCCGCGGAGCCGACGCCGAGCGGCACGGCGATGAGCATCGCGATGACCGACGTCGCCACGGTGCCGAAGATGACGACCTGCGCTCCGTACTGGTCTTTCTCCGGCTCCCAGCGGTCGCTCGTGAGGAACTGCCCGAGGTGATCGCCGACGAGGAAGGGCCAAGCTTGGAGGGTGAGCACGCCGACGATTGCCACCGCGATGAGCAGCAGCACGAGGCCCGACGACAGGCAGAGCCAGCGGAAGATGCGGTCGCCCCAGTTGGGGCGGACCGCGTCGGGCTTCGGACCGGGAGTGGCCATGCGTCACTCCGCCGCGATTTTCTCGATCCGGGCGAGGCACTTCTTCCGCAGCTCTTCCGGCAGCGGAGCGTAATCTTTCTCGACCGCAAACTTCTGCCCGTCGGTCACGGCCCACTTCAGGAACGCCGCGACGAGGTTGCCGCCCTTGTCCGCCGGCGGCTTCGTGAACGCGATCGCATAGCTCACCCCGACGATGGGATAGGCCTTCTCCCCGGCCGTATCGGTGAGCGAGAAGGTCAGTTCGTGCAGCGTGTACGGTTCGACCGTCGGGGTATTCGATGCCGCGGCTTCCGCCGCCGCGGTCACCGCTTCGGCGTCGGGTGCCACGAACGTCCCTTTCTTATTGCGGATCTTCGCCGCCGTCAGCCCGTTCGACTTCGCGAAGCTCAGTTCGACGTACCCGATGCACCCGGCGTTCGCCTTCACGTGGCTCGCGATGCCGCCGCTCCCCTGCTGGCCGATGCCCCCCTTCGGCCACGTCGGCTTCTTGCTCGTGCCGATCTGCGCCTTGAACTCGGCGTTCGCCTTCGACAGGTACTCCGTGAAGATGCTCGTCGTGCCACTGTCCTCGGCCCGCGTTACGGGGGTGATCTCCAGGTCGGGCAGCTTGGCCCCGGCATTCAGCGCCGCGATGGCCGGATCGTTCCACTTCGTGATTTTTCGCATGTAGATCCCCGCGAGCACATCGCCCGACAGCTTCAGCTCGGGCACGTCCGGCAGATTGTAGACCACCGCGACGGCGCCGATGGTGAGCGGCACGTGGATGAGGTCGCCCCCCGCGGCCTTGGCCGCGTCGTATTCCTTCTTGTTCATCGGCGCGTCGGAGCAGCCGAAGGCGAAGTTCTTGTCGGTGGTCTGCTTGATGCCGAAGCCCGACCCCTGGGCGGTGTAGTCGATCTCCACCTTTGCGGTCTTGTTGTACTCCTCGGCCCACTTCTGCATGATCGGATCGACGAACGTGGCCCCGCCCGCCGTGATGCGCCCGCCCGACCCGCCGTTCGACTTGTTGCAGCCGGAGCAGCCGGTCGAAGCGGCGAGGGCCAGCGCCGCGAGGAGGGCGAACCCGAGAACGGAACGGAATCGACGCATGGGAGAGGCTCCGGGAGCGGGGCGGGATCGCACCGGAATCCTACGGCGGGCCAAGGAGGGGACAACGTTGGGAGTGTGAAGGTTGTGTGAAGGGGGGCTAACTGACGTGAGGGGCAGCAAAGTAAACGCAGCCACAACCGTTAGCCCGACGCGCAAGCGAGGGCGACCTTGAGGGAAACGGAGTTGCGATTCTCGCGGATTGGCCCGATTCGCCACCCTCGCTTGCGCGTCGGGCTAACAAAACATGCTGAGATCCGATACCTGACCGTCACCCTCAGTGTTCGACTTCGCGCTTGAGCAGCGCCACTTCGTCCGGCGTGAGCCGGAACAGCCGGTAGACCCGCTCGTTGATCTCGGCTTCCGCATCGGCGAGTTGCCGGCGGAGCGCGTCCACTTCGTCGCGCTTCTCCTTGATGTACGGCTCCCATTCGTCGGCCGTGCGCGGCGCGTTGAACGGGTTCTGCTTCCGCTTGAAGCTCACGCGGACGGACTCGCCCAATTGCAGGAACTCCGGCGACCACCATTCCTGAGCCTTCTCGTTGAGCTTGCCGTCGGGATCTTCCGCGGTGCGGAACGTCGTGGCGAGCCGGTGCCGCACCTGCTCTTCGATGCGGTAGCGCCGGTTGCCGAGCGTGTTGCACCGCTCCGCGAGTTGAGCAATGGCCTCTCGTTCATCGGGCGGCGCATCGGGAATGGGAAGTTTCTCCATGTACTGCGCGATGAGGCGGTATCGCACTTTGCCGGCGCGCTCGCCGAAGGGGATGGATATGCCCGTCAGCGTGAACCATGTCGCGAGGCTGCTGAGCACCCCGAGCAAGTAGTAGTCGCCGCCGGGGATGATGTAGCCGGTGTTGCCGAGGTAGCGGTTCTCCAAATCCATGCTGAATTGCGGGTAGTTTGTGATGTCGGGCCAAACGATCTTGGTTTGCTCGAATGCCGACCAGTACTCCACAGAGTCTTGGATCTCGTACCACTTGTACGATCCGGCCTTCCGGCCCGGCCATTCAACATTCGCGTTCTCGGGAAGAATATCCCAGCCCTTCGGTTTGGGTTCCAAGGCTCTTCGGTGCGTTTCCAAATACGCGTGTATTGGCGCGTATTCTTCAATGGATTTCCCACGCCGCGGAAAAATTACGGCTCTTCCCGGATTCCTGTGGGTGAAATCGCTCCCGACACCCACCTGAACCCACTGTTTTTCTAGGCCGAAGTGGGCTTTCCGGCCCCTCGGAAAT
>JAYVTJ010000011.1:0-5092 GCA_043774415.1 Fimbriiglobus sp.
ATTTCCGAGGGGCCGGAAAGCCCACTTCGGCCTAGAAAAACAGTGGGTTCAGGTGGGTGTCGGGAGCGATTTCACCCACAGGAATCCGGGAAGAGCCCAAAATGGAATGAGGCACCCGGACGGGTGCCTCGCGACTGCGCTTCTGGCGGGATCGCTCAGCGGTCGCCACCGCCGGGCCGACCGCCACCCGCTCCGGGGGCGCCGCCGGGGCCGCCGCTGCCCGGACCGCGCCCGCCCGGACCCATCGGGCCGCCCGGAATCGGGCCGCGCAGCAGCCCCTTGATCTCTTCGATGGCCTTTTCGAGCCGGTCCAAGCGGGCTTCCACATCGCCGCCACCGCGCGACCCCTGCTCGCCCGCCGGAGTCGGCGTGCGCATCTTCGCGACGAGGGCCGTCAGCATCTTCTGCTCGTCCTTCGTCAGCTTGTCGAAGCCGGGCATCCGGGTGAAGTCCGGGCCACCCATGCCGGACTGGGCCGGGCGGTCGCCTGCGCCGCCGCGACCGCCTTCCCCGCCCCGCCCCATCGGGGATCCGAAGGCCCCGCCGAAACCGCTGGTGCCACCGGGATTCCCCCACGGGAATCCATTGGGGCCGCTCGGGAGGCCCAAGCCGCCCCCGGTGAAACCACCGCCCATCGGGCGTTTCGGTTCGTCCTGCTTGTCGCGATCATTCTTCTTTTCGCCATCGCCCTTCTTCTCGTCCTTCTTCTTCTCGCCCTTCTTCTCGTCGTCCTTCTCGTCCTTCTTGCCAGACTCCTTCTTCAGCTTGGCTTCGAGGTCGCGGACCTGATCGCGGAGCTTGGCCAGATCGTCGCTTTCGCGGGGGCGGGGAGGTAGCTGGGCCAACCCCGGAAGGGCGAGCGCTAGGGCGAAGGCCGTGGTCAGAAAAAAGCGCATCATGGGGCACCGATGGGGAAAGGGGCGGTCACGCGGTGAAGGGTGCGTGTGGGTGGAGTCTACCCGACCGGTGATGAAGTGCGCATGAGATGCTCGGAAATGCCGGCGCAGACGAAAGCACACCGGCCGAGGGGCCGGTGTGCGGTGCGGACGGTCGCGGCGACCGCTATTTGCGGTGGCGGATCTTCGCGCGCATCCGGCGCTTCTTGCGACCGACTTTGCGTCGTCCCGTACCTCGGCGAGTGGCCATGCGCGAATCCTCGATCGGAAAACCGGTGACACCGACGTTCGGGAAGGCCGAATCGGAAGTTGCGTATCTTAAGCGCCGTACCGCAACTGGCAAGGGATTCCGGCGGGTGCGATCGGACGTGCTCACGGAATCGGGAATTGTCGGGAATAACGCTCCGGGCCGCGGCTCTCACTTGTAAGGCCGCACCGGAGTTCCCGAAACGGCCGGAAGTTTCTCAACCCCGTTTCCGGAGTTCCCGATGAAGAAGATGCTCGTCCTCGCCGCCGTCCTCGCGTTTTCGGTCGTCGCCGTCGGCTGCGGCGGCAGCAGCACCAGCCCGAGCAAGGCCCCGACCCCGGCTACCACCAAGTAAATGAAGGGGCGACCCTTCGCCCGCACCAGCCCCGGCCCCGCCGGGGCTGTTTTCGTTCACGGTGTCCGCTTGCGCCACCCCGCCGATTTCCGCTTCGCATGCTGAATCGCGATCGTCACGACTTCAGTCGCCGGCACCTCGTGATAGAGCAGATAGTCGAAGCGACCGATCTTCACGACGCGGATCTCCCGGCCCTTCGGACACCGCGGGGCCATCGAGAAACCCTCCGGGTTGCGCTCGATCGGTTCGACCAACCGGAATACCGCCTTCTCGAATCGGACGCCGTATCCCCTGCGTTTCCGCTCGTGGAATTCGAGCAGTGCGAAGTATTCGGCTTCGGCTGCGGGAAGAAATCGGTGACTCATTCCGTCCGCAACCGCTCGAGTAGCAGGCGACCCTTTTCGAAAACGACGTCGCTGTCGATCAGCCGCTCCGGATGCGCATGCACCTCGTCACTCCGGCGGATCAACTCGGCCATGAATTCCTGATCGTGGTGCGGAGCATCCGGGAACTCGTCGGTTTCCGAGTCCAGCAGTTGCTCCCCCAACCAGCGGCGGTCCGCCTCGGGGAGTTCCAGCGCCTGCGCCAGCAGGCCTTGCGCGAGTTCGCTCATTACACACCCCCGGTTACGGTTTCCGCTTTCTCCACACCCGCGAACGACGTTTCGCGTGGACGACGGCGAGCGTTACAACTTCGGTCGCCAGTACTTCGTGGTAGAGCAAATAGTCGAACCGGCCGATCTTCACGACGCGGATTTCTCGGCCCCTCGGCGCTCCGGCAGCTTTGGAAAACATCTGCGGGGTCACAACCAGCAAGCCTACGATCCGCTTGATTTCGGCCGCGAAAGCCCGCCCGTTCGCGACGACCGCATGGTAGTAATTCACCGCTGCATCGATGTCGTCGAGAGCCTCATCGTGAAATCGATGATTCATTTGGATTCCAAGCTCTCGAGCATTTTCTCGATTCTCGCGAATGCCACTTCATTGGAAATCAATCGCTCCGGATGCGCATGCACCTCGTCGCTCCGGCGGATCAGCTCCGCCATGAACTCCGGATCGTGGTGCGGCGCGTCCGGGAACTCATCGGCCTCTTCCGCCTCCAGCAGTTGCTCCCCCAGCCAGCGGCGATCCTCGTCCGGCAGCGTCAGCGCCTGGGTCAGCAGCGTTCTTGCGAGTTCGCTCATCGTCGATCCTCCGGTTGAAGTCCGCGTTCGATTACAGCGTCGGCCCGATCTGCCACGGGGCGAACTCCTCTTCGCCGACGCCGTGGATTTCGCTCTTCGTCTTCCGGCCGCTCGCCGTGTCGAGGATCATGTCGAAGATCTGCTTGCCGACGGCGGCCACGGAGACGCCTTCCAGAATCACCCCGGCGTTCACGTCCATGTCCGATTCCATCTTCGTGAACATCGGCGTGTTCGTAGCCACCTTGATGCACGGCGCCGGCTTGCAGCCGTACACGCTCCCGCGCCCCGTCGTGAAGACGCAGACATTCGCCCCGCCCGCCACGACGCCCGTCATGCTCACGGGGTCGTAGCCCGGCGTGTCCATCACCACGAAGCCCTTCGATTTCACCGGTTCGGCGTACTGCACCACGTCGACCATCGCCGTGCTGCCGGCCTTCGCGATGGCGCCGAGGCTCTTTTCATAGATGGTCGTCAGGCCGCCCTCCTTGTTCCCCGGCGACGGGTTGTTATTGATCTCGGCGCCGAAGACGCCCGTGTACCACTCCCACCATTTGATGCGCTCGACGAGCTTCTCGCCGACCGCTTGGCTCACGGCCCGGCGCGTCAGGATGTGCTCGGCCCCGTAGATCTCCGGCGTCTCCGCGAGGATGCTCGTGCCGCCCTGCTGGATGATGAGATCGCTGGCGACGCCGAGCGCGGGGTTCGCCGTGACGCCGCTGTTGCCGTCCGAACCGCCGCAGTTCGTGCCCAGCAGAATGTGCTTCGCCGGGAGTTGCACGCGCCGGATGTCGTTCATGCGCGGCAGCATCTCGATGATCGCCTTCACCCCGGCGTCGGTCGTCTTGCCGATGCCGCCGCAGTCTTGAATCGTCAGCACCGTCGGCGCCTTCTTCGTCGTGCCGCCGAGCTGGATCGTGCCGAGATTCTCGCCGTCGATGAGGTGCTGGGCCTGCACGATTTCGCAGCCGAGGCCGATGAGGATGTACCCCGCGACGTTCGGATGATTCGCGAATCCGGCGAGCGTGCGTTCGAGCTGCTTGTGATCCGGCCCTTCGTACTGATGCCCGCACCCCTGCTTGTGCACGATCGGCACCACGGCATCGACGTTCGGGAAATCCTTCAGGATGCCCATGGCCCGGATGCGCTCGGCGATGTACTTGCTCGTGCTGGCGCTGCAGTTCACCGTCGAAATGATCGCGATGGTGTTGCGCGTGCCGTAGCGCTGGTGTTCGGGCCGGGTCGGGCCGCGGTCGTAGCCCATCCAGGTGCGGTATTCGTCCGGCGCCGGCAACGGCTGCGGCAGATCGGCGCCGTAGGCGTAATCGCGTTCGAACTTCGTGACTTTCACGTTGTGGACATGGACGTGCCCACCGATTGAGACCGGCTGACTGGCGAAGCCGATGATCTGCCCGAACTTGAGGATCGGGTCGCTCTCCTTGATCGGCACCACCGCGAACTTGTGGCCCATCTTGATGGTCTCGGGCACCGGGAAGCTGCCGCCGTCGAAGGTGAGTTCGACACCGCCGGGGATGAGCTTGGCCGCGACCGCGATGTTATCTTGGGGGCGGAGATGGACGGCGTAATTCGTGAGCGGCACGGCGGCCATGATCGGTGATCCTGACTTGGGAAGAGGGGTCGGTAACGCGGAACGGCGCGAGGTACTCGGATTTTACGCATTTGGCCGCATCGGGTCGAGGCGGATAGAACAGCGGCTGCTTCTCAGCGTGCGGGGTCCGGCCATGGCGATGCTCGCGGACAACCTCTTCATGAAGATCCTGAGCGGGGAGATCCCGGCGAAGATCGCTTACCAAGACGACCTCTGTCTCGCGTTCCACGATATCAGTCCGCAGGCGCCGGTGCACATCCTCATCATCCCGCGCAAGGTCATCCGCACCCACGCCGACCTCGCGGAAGAGGACGTGCCGCTGCTCGGGCACATCCACCTCGTCGCGGTGAAGCTCGCGAAGGAACTCGGCCTGAGCGCCGGCTACCGCTTAGTATTGAACTGCGACGAGCAGGCCGGGCAGACGGTGCCGCACCTCCACCTTCACCTGCTCGGCGGCCGCGATATGGCCTGGCCCCCGGGTTGATGCGATGACCGACGACGAACTGAAGGCGCTGCTGGCCGAGCGGATCGCATGCGTCGAAGAGCGGGTGACAGCGGCCTGTCAGCGCTCCGGGCGACCGCGCGAGTCTGTTACGATTGTGGCCATCACGAAGACGGTCTCCGTGCGCGTTGCGGCAATGTTACCGGAACTTGGCCTGCCGAATCTGGGCGAGAACCGCCCTCAGGAATTGTGGAAGAAAGCCGCCGCGATCCCCGGCGCCAACTGGCACTTCACGGGGCATTTGCAGCGCAACAAGATCGGGCGCACGCTGCCGCTCGTGAAGCTGTTGCACACGCTCGACAG
>JAYVTJ010000012.1:0-10670 GCA_043774415.1 Fimbriiglobus sp.
GACCACACCCTACGGGCGGGTATCGCCAAAAATACTGAGGTCACCCTGCTTCATCCGTCCGGCTCGGGCGCCTCGTCGAAGGGGAGCCGGTCGCGGCGATAGAGCCGCCAGCGCGACCGGCCCGGCGTGCACGAATCTGCCGATTCACCGCTCGCCGGGCCGATGGCCCGGCAGGTACTGCTTGCCCTTTTGCAGATTCACCGTGCCGCATCCGCAGCGGCAGAGCCTCGGCGGCTTGGGCGGACTCCGCCGGGGCCGACCGAGCGGCCGGCCGGACAGTTCCGTCGTGCAGAGCTGCTGGGCCCACTGGTGCGAGACCCCGAGGGCGGCGCCGATGGCCTTGTAGGTTTTGCCCTTCGCGCGCAGCGCCCGAGCCAATTCGCGATTTGTCGGCATTGGCAGGGATCGGGTGGGGATCGATTTGAACTCGGAGCCATGATACGGAACAGCGGGAATCCGCGGTACTCCACTCGATTCCCGCGTTTCGATGCGGTACCATCACCAAGCCCGCCGCGCCACTTCCCGGAGAACCACCGTGCCGTTGCCCCTCCGCATCCTCAGCCTCGCGATCCTCCTCGGTGCCTCCGCGATGCCCTCAGCGCGCGCCGAGGAGCCGGAGGATGCGTTCGTCGAAGCGCTGAGTACCGGCAAGCTGACGACCCGCGGCGACTTCAAAGCGGCGCGGAGCGCTCTCTCGGCCTACTTCGAAAAGAAGTACGACGCCGAGATCCGCGCCGGCTTCGGCGAAGACGCCGATGCGATCACGGCGTTCCTCGCCGCGAATCCGGAAATCCGCGACACGCTCTTCACGGCGCTCGACCCCGACGAGGACAAACTGGAAGAGGCGTTCGCGGTCTTCCGCGGGCTGTACAATCTCGGGCCGGACAAGCTGAAGGCGCACGCGAATCTGGCCATCGCCCTCAGCGTCGTCTGGGACGATCCGAAGGGCGTCTACGACTACACCCCGCACCAGCGCCGCACGCGCAGCAACCTCCCCGAAGATCCGATGAAGACGGGCTGGAAGGAGAACTACGAGTACCTGGTGTCCCGCGAGGGGGAGCTGAAAGGGGCCGTGCAGAATCTGCCGTGGGAGTTCCTCGTCCACATGGTGAACCACCGGACGCCGGCGTCCGAGCGCGACTGGGCCATCAAGAACTACATCAAGAAGCGCGCCGGCATCGGGGGCATCTACCCGGAAATCGTCTACGACACCGAAATGCTCCGGACGGAGATCGCGAAGGGCTACGGCAAATCGGACTGCAGGCTCACGGGGCAGGATTACACCCTCGCGGGCCTCAAGAAGTACGGCGGCGTCTGCGCCCAGCAGGCCGATTTCGCGGCCCGCGTCGCCAAGAGCATCGCGGTGCCGTCGGAGTACGTCTGGGGCGAGGGGAACAGCGGCGGCCGGCACGCCTGGGTCATGTGGGTCGAGCTGAAGAGCGTGACGAAAGAGAAGATCGAGTTCGCGATGAAGTCGGAGGGACGCTACTTCGGCGACCAGTTCTACATCGGTCACATCACCGACCCCAAGACCGGCAAGGAGATGACCGACCGCGACATGGAGCGCCGCCTCACGACCATCGGCGTCGCCCCGCAGAACGCCCGCCACGCCGACCTGCTCATGCGGATGTATCCGCAGTACAAGGCCAAGAAGTCGCCGACGGCGAAGCAGCGACTCGCCTTCGCGCTGAAAGCGCTCGAGATCTTCCCCCACTGCGAGAAGGCCTGGCTCGAAGTCGCCGAGATCGCGAAGGACGGCCAGACGGTCGCCCCGCCGGACGCCGTGGTCCTCGCGAACCGGTGCTTCACGGCCTTTGCAAACTTCCCCGACTTCAGTTGGTCGCTATTCGACCCGCTGCTGACGAGCCAGAAGGACAAGCTCCAACGCAACCCGATCTTCGAGCGCGCGGTGCTGAAGTACGAGCAGCTCGGCCGGCCCGACCTCGCCTGCGAGTGCCGGCTGAAGTGGGCCGAGTACGTCGAGGAGAGCAAGGACTACAAGAAGGCGGCCGACGGCCTGGCGCAGACGATCAGCAAATTCCCATCCGAGGGGCGCTACGTGCCGAAGGTGCTCGACAAGCTCGCGGAGGTCTGCGCGAAGTACAAGGACGGCACGAAGAAGCTGGCGAAGTTCTACCTCGACTTCCTGCCGCTGGTGCCGAAGAAGCGCGGCGACACCGTGACCGAGTACGCCGTGAAGGTCCACGAGCAGGCGCTGAAGTTCTTCAAGGCGAACGATCTGCCGAAGGAAGCGGCGATGGTGGAGACGGAGCTGAAGCAGCTCAAGCGCGGGGGCAAATCGTAGCGGGGAGTTGCGGGCCGGCGGATCGGCGACCGCTCATTCCTTCCCCAAGATCAAATCGACGGCCCAGCATCCCCGCACGTGATCGCCCGGTTGCCGGCAGTGGAGCAGCAGGTCGGCGCTCGTGCAGCCGGCCTCTTCCAGTGCATCGGCGAGGATGGGCAATCGGTCGAAGGCGCGATCGTCGTAGATGGCCGTGCCGATGGCGAGGACGGTCGGTGTGAACCATGCGGGATCGGCGACGATGGGGCGGAAGGGATTGCCGAAGATGTCTCGCAAGCAGCCGCATTGCGCGGCGCGCTCCTCGGCTTGGATTTCAAAATCGAAGGAGTCATCTTCTTTCCAGCCCCGGGCGGCGGCGGCACTGGCATAGGAATGACAGTGGGGATTGTGTAAGCAGCGTAAGCCGCATACGCGGCAGACGCCGCTCCGTCCTGGGTATCATCAGGAACGCCTCTGGCACTACAGGCTTCGCACGCATTCGAATACGCCGCGTAGGCTCGCGATGCGATAGCATCTCCACTCGAATCCGACGTCGGAGCCTCGTCGGCTGACCTTTCTGTCATCGAGACGGCAATCCGGCTGCGTTCATCGCCGATGAGATGCCAGATTCGCCGACAGCATGCGACGTCGAACAGTCTACCTCTACGCCATTGGACTTTCGCCAATTTCGCGAGATACACCAGCATTTTGCTCGGATCTGTACCCGTCTCCCATTCGTGTACCGTCATCGCATATCTCCATTCGAATCCTCTCACTCCTCCCGGTGGCGCTGCTCGGTCCACGGGTCGCCGCGCATGTGGTAGCCGCCGTTGCGGAAGTCCTCCCAGAAGCCGGGGCGGTCGTCACTCAAGAACTCGATCCCGCGCACCCACTTCGCGCTCTTCCACGCGAAGAGTTTGGGGATCACCAGCCGGACGGGATAGCCGTGATCGGGCTCCAAATCGGCGCCGTTGTGCCGGAAGGCGAAGAGGCAATCGTCGCCGAAGAAGTCGGCGATCGGGAGGTTCGTGCTGTAGCCGTACTCGGAGTGCACCATCACGAACTGCGCCTCGGGCGCCACGCGGATGTGCCGGAGCAGTTCCTTAGTCGGCACCCCTTCCCAGAGGTTGTCGAGCTTGCTCCAGCGCGTCACGCAGTGGAGGTCGGCGTGGACCTTGACCCGCGGCAGCGCGGCGAACTCGGCCCAGGTGAAGACCTTCACCACCTCGACGAACGGCACGGGGAAGATCGTGAAGTCCCACGCCGCGGGGTCGAACGGCGGCACTTCGCCCCAGTGCAGCACGGGCCACTTGTGCGTCCGCACCTGATTCGGCGGCAGTCGCTCCGCGCGCCGTGTGTCGGGGCTGATGATCGTTTCGGGATTCATCGCGGTCGCCTCCGGTTCGCTCAGCGATCGGCCGTCGGCGTCCGGCTGGATTCGCTCCCGGTAGAATAGGGTATCGCCCGCCCGCCGTTGACCCGAACCGCGAAGAAGTGCCGCTTGGAATTCTGCGCAGTGCTCGACCCGGCCGACCCGCTGCTCCCCGCCGTGCGGGAGCTGTACGAGCGCGCGCTCGACCCGGAAGAGCGGATCCCGTGGGTCTGGCTCGAGCGCTCCTTCGGCGCCGACCGCACGAACCGACACCTCGTCGTCGCTTCCGAAGAGGATTTTCTCGCGGGGTTCTGCTTCGCACTCTATCTGCCGGGGTACGGCGGGTACGTCAGCTACGTCGCCACGGACGAACGCTTCCGCCGGCGCGGAGTCGGTGCCCGGCTGTTCGAGCACGCATTCGAAAGGCTCGCCGCGGATGCGCGGAGCGCGGGCGAAGCACTGCCGTTCGTGATCTGGGAGAGCCGCGAACCGGAAGCCGATGGAGAGCGCGAAATGTGGGAGGCGCGGTTGAAGCTCTTCGATCGCGTCGGCGGCCGGGCCATCGCCGGCGTCACGCTGCACTCGCCGAACTGGAATGACGATGCACTTCCCGAGGTGCCGTTGAAGCTCTTTCTGAAGCCGTGCGACGGGATCGAGTTCGATGGCGAGCGCACCCGCGCCGCCGTGGAGGGATTGCTGCGGCGCGTCTACCGCGCGGCGCCCGGCGATGCCGCGTACTACCGCACGCTGACACCGGGTGTCAGCCGGAGCTGGAGCGGATTGCGTAGGGTGGGTCGAGTCTTCGAGCCCCACCGATCCTTTGCAGAACGGCGGGTCTCGAAGACTCGACCACGCCCTACGAAAGCATCATTTATCGCTGAACAGCAGCCGGGGGGCGCGGTCGAGGCCGAGGGGGTCGGCGAGGATGCGGCGGTAGCAGCCGCCGCAGAGGTCGAAGGACTTCGCCATCGGCGGGAGCGGCAGCGGGGTCTCGGTCGTGTCGGTGAGGGCGCCGTCCGAATCGAGATAGTCTTCCATCGCGTCCACGGGGTCGAGCTGCTCCTGATTCTCCAAATCGTCGTCGGTCAGTTCGGCCCCTTCGCAGACCAGCCGGGCTTCCATGCGGAGTTCGTAGCGGGCGTCGGCATGGAGGAGTTCCTTGCCGCAGGTGTCGCAAGAGTGGTGCTGCATGGGACGAGTCTCGTCGGGTCTGGCGATCGCGGGCCAAGCGCTGGCGGATGAACGGAACCGCGATTCGGTATCCCTCTAGGATTCCTCATTCCGAGGGGCACTGTCAAGCGGAATTCCGCGCGTGCTTCCCGGTTATGGTCGTCCGGGTTGCGTCAAGGGCAACGGCCGGGAAATGCGCGGATTTCTTCACGCCTCCCGCTTGCGCCGTCCGCTGCGCGATTCCCTCCCTTCGGCGACCCGCCCCGCCCGGAAAAACCGGCCCACAGCGCACCGCCGCTAGGCGCGCAACGACTAGTCGTTCCGTCGCGCCGATTCCTCCGAACGGACGGCCCGGGCCTACGCGCCGCGATCCGGTGGCGCCGATAGTTTCGGGGACGCGGTACCCGGCGCTCAGTGGAGGGGCGGGCTGCGATCGCTTTCGGAATCCGGACGACCCGCCCACTTCCCCCGCGCTCGGATGCGCCGGGGCACCGCACTCGGCGCAGGGCGGTCCGTCCGAAGAGGAGACCATCATGAGGATGCGTTTGAGCGTCCCCCTCGCCGCGGCCGTCGTCGCGGCGCTCGGGTGGACCGGCACGACCGCCCGCGCCGCGCACTGCGGCTGCACCAGCTACCCCGCCTCGGCCGAGACCCGATACGAGACCGTCCGCGAAACCGTCATGAAGCCCGTCACGAAGACGGTCTACCGCGACGAGGTCCGCACCGAGATGCGCACCGTCACCGAGACGCAGATGCAGTGCGTCCAGGAGACGGTCAACCGCCCCGTCACGACGACCGTCTGCAAGGACGTGACCTACACCGTCTGCCGGCCGGTCACCGAAACCCGCATGACCTGCGTCACCGAGATGGTGAACCGTCCGGTCTGCGAAACCGTCATGAAGGACTGCTCGTACACGGTCTCGAAGACCGTCTGCGAGACGCACTACCGCGACGTCCCGACCTGCATGACGAAGCAGGTCTGCGTCCCCGAAACCCGCAGCGAATGCTTCAGCGCCAGCCGGCCGGTCTGCGAGACGGTCTACTGCGACACGCAGGTGCAGGTCTGCAAGCCCGTCTGCGAAACCGTGATGAAGGACGTCGCCAAGACGGTCTGCAAGCCCGTCTGCGAATCCGTCAACAAGCAGGTCTGCAAGACCGTCACGCGGGACGTCACCGAAGTCGTGATGAAGGACGTGACCAAGACCGTGTGCGAACCGGTCACGGTGATGAAGTGCGTCTCGAAGAAGGTCCCCGCCCCGGCCGATCCCTGCGGCGGCGGCTGCGGCCCGAAGTACGAATCGTGCTACGACCCCTGCACTTGCAGCACCGTGCAGAAGCCCTGCGCCTCCCTCCGGAGCCTCTTCGGCGGCAAGTCGTGCGGGCCGAAGATGATCACCGTGACGGAGCAGGTGCCCGTGACGACCTACGTCAAGAAGACCGTGGTCGAGAAGGTGCCGACGACCGTCTGCCGCAAGGTGCATGAGAAGGTGATGGAGACCGTCCCGGTGAAGACGACCCGCATGGTGAAGGAGACCGTCGTCGAGAAGGTGCCGACCCGCGTCACCCGCAACGTGACGACGACCGAAACCCACCGCGTCGCCAAGAGCGTGAAGCGCGTCGCCCACGGCGCCTACGCCGACGCCAACGGCTGCGGCGGGAACCCCGCCGCCGGCGCCGACGGCAACCTCCTCGGCTCCAGCGCCGCCGCCGGCGTGAAGGCCGGCTGCCCCACCTACGACCGCGCCGGCCCCGGCCGCGTGTTCGTCGAAGGGCTGAAGGGCCACCGCACCGTCACCGAAAACCGCATGCACACCGTCAAGGAAATGCAGATGCGCCGCGTCGCCTACACGACCCAGCGCCAGGTCTGCGAGACGGTGAAGAAGTGCGTGCCGACGAAGGTCACCCGCATGGTGCCGACGCCGGTCACGAAGCAAGTGCCCTGCACCACGACCCGCATGGTGAAGGAAACGCTGACCAAAAAGGTGTCCCAGTGCGTGACCACGATGGTCCCGACCGTGGTCACGAAGAAGGTGCCCGTCTGCGTCACGAAGCAAGTGCCCTGCACTAAGACGGTGAAGGTCGCCCACTGCGTGACCGAGATGGTGCCCGTCTGCGTCACGAAGAAGGTCGCCGTGGCGGCCCCGGCCTGTGCGAAGGCCTGCAAGAGCCCCTGCACCGACGCCTGTTCGAAGCCCGCAGACGCCTGCGGCGGTGCCAAGCCCTGCGACAACTCGACGGCCTGCGGCTTCGCCGGCGTGATGTGCGGCAACGGCTCGACGCCGCTCCGCGACTTGCTCAGCAAGGTCTGCCGCGGCCGCCTGGCGTGCGACCCGTGCAGCCCCTGCAAATAAGCGGGAATCGGTGAAACTGAGAAGCCCCCGCAGGGAGTCCTGCGGGGCTTTTCCATGTTTTCGCCGCGAGCCTGCGAGCTTGCCCGCATCCCACTCACTTCGCTTCCGGATACTTCTCCAGGATCATCCCCAAGTCGGTTCCGTTCGCGACATTCAGCATCAGCAGCTTCGGGTTCTTCCCGTCCCACTTGAACGCCACGACCACCGTCTTGCCCATCAGCAGCGCCGCCGCTTGCGACAGCTCCGCGAACGCATCGGCCACGCGGCTCTCGGGCCGGCCGCCGACCTTCTCGCGGCCCTTCAAGAACTTCATCCCCTTCGTCTCGATCTGCGCGTTCGTGTAGACCGGCGTCGGCGGCTCGGAATCGAGTTCCCCCGTCAGAATCGCGAAGGCCTTCGCAACCACGACCACATCGGCCTTGTCGCAGATGGCCTGGAACTGTTTCGGATCGACCTGCCCCGCCTCCTTGGCGGGGGTGGGTTTCGGCGCTTGCGCCGGCGCGAATGCGGCGAGCAGGGCGAAGCAGCTTGCGACGAACAGGATGCGGGTGACCATCGGCCGGCTCCGGGCGGAAAGGGACGACCCCAAGCTTAGAATGCGTTTCGGGCCGGTCAACCGAGTTGTGCTTTCAGCTTTCGGACGATATCCCCACCCCCCTCGCCGAAAGCTCCGAAAGCTCCGAAAGCTAAACTGGATTGTCGCTACGAGATCAAGCGCCGTAACGACTTGCGTGCTGTTTCCGCCTATCATCTCATTATGGAACTCCTCTGGGCACCCTGGCGGCTGGCGTACGTCGCGAACCCCAAACCGGTCGCGGCGACGCCGCACGCAGACGATTGCTTCCTCTGCTGCGGGATCGCGGAGGCGGTCGACCGCGAAAACCTCATCGTGCTGCGCACCGAGCACTCGGTCGTGGTGCTCAACAAGTTCCCCTACAACAACGGCCATCTGCTCGTCGCCCCGCTGCGCCATGCCGATCGCCTCGATGGCCTGACCGACGCCGAACTGCTCGACCTCCAACACACGCTCATCCGGATGCAGGCGATCCTCGAAGCGGCGATTACTCCCGACGGCTTCAACGTCGGACTAAACCTCGGCCGCGTCGCGGGCGCTGGTCTGCCGGGGCACCTCCACTGGCACATCGTCCCGCGCTGGAACGGTGACACCAACTTTATGCCGGTCCTCACGGACGCGAAGGTGATCGTCCAGAGCCTCGATTCCCTGTGGGAATTGCTGGCGTCCAACCTCGCACTGTGATTGCCGGGAAACGCATGCCCTGCGGATCACTTGCTCGGACGGAGTGTCCGGGTGTAGCATTGGCGCATCGTTTGCCGCTCCGATCGGGCGGTTCCGAGAACTCTCCCCCGACGAGGTTGCACCCATGCCCCGCTCTTCCGCCGGCGTCTCCGAAATCGACGAGACCGATCTCGACCCGTCCGAATTGAACCACGCCCACCGCCAGCGCAGCGCCCGCACCGACGCCGGGATGCGCGACGGCAACTCCGCCCACGGCAATCCGGCGGAGAACCCCGAAGACGAGTTCTCGGCCGACAACGACATCGGCGATACCGAGAACGACGAGCGCGGCACCGCCGAACTGCTCGAGATGATCCCCGACCGCCACGGCGCCGACGGCATCGATCCCGATGCCGAACCGGAGGACGCCGACGATGAGGATTCCCCGGCGCTGATGCGTCGGAGCGAGGAATAAGACATCGATCCCGGACATCCTCACCCAGTTCAATCGCCTGCGGAAGCCCCGTCCATCGGCGGAGGGAACCGCTTCCGGTTCGTCGGCTTCCATTCGCCCGTCTTCGTGTACTCCGCGAGGGTCGCGGCCAAGCTCTCGCCGATGCCGGCCCGGGCCGCGATCCCCGCCGGGCCGGCTTCGGCCGCGACCGCTTCCAGCGGATCCTCCAGCGTCAGCACCGCGAACGCGGCTTGACGGATCGCCCGGATCCGGTACAGATTGTCGCCGCGCGCGGTGAGTTCGGCCGCATAAGTCCGCAGGCGATTCGCGATGGCATCATTGGTCATTTCGGATCTCGGATTGCGGATTTCGGATTCGAAGAATCACCCTTCAAATTGTGATGTTCGATTGGCAGCCGGGGAATGTCGGTTGTTCGGAAATCCGAAATTCGCAATCCCAAATCCGAAATGGAGTTCGAGGATGGCCGGCTTCCGCATGCACATCAGCACTTCGACGCTCTGCGGCGTCGGCTACGGCTGCGTCGCGGTGAAGTTCCTCGGCCATCCGCCGGAGACCGCCGTTCTCGCCGGAGGCCTCACCGCCGTCGGCGGGATGCTCCCGGACTTGGATTCCGATTCCGGTACGCCGATCCGCGAGATGTTCGGCTTGGCCGCGTCGGTCATCCCGCTGCTTCTGTATAAGCGGCTCGAAACCGCGGGTCTTTCGCACGAGGGCATCCTCGCGGCCATCGTCCTGATATACCTGTTCGTCCGCTACGGCCTTTCGTCGCTGTTCCGGCGCGTCACCGTCCACCGCGGCATGTTCCACAGCATCCCCTGCATGCTCATCTTCGGCCTCGGGGTTTACCTGGCCTACGATTCGCCGCTGCACAGCACGCGCATCCTCCTCGGCCTCGGCGTGATGATCGGCTTCCTCTCGCACCTCGTGCTCGACGAGATCTACTCCGTCGATTTCAACGGCCTGCGGGTGCATCTGAAGTCGTCGGCCGGCAGCGCCGTCAAGTTCTTCTCGCCGTCGTTCGTGGCGACGACCGTCTGCTACGGCATCCTCGGGGCGCTGATCTTCCTCACGTACGCCGAACTCAAAGTGCAGGATCACCCGAGCACGCACGCGCTGCAGGCGCATCTTCCCGCCCGCCGCTGAGCGCGGTCGCTATAATACCGTCCACTCTCCCTCGGGTTCACGGTCGCAGGAGTCGGGATATGGCCGGGCACAGCCACGCGAAAAACGTCGCCGCGCGCAAGGGCAAGCAGGACGCCGTCCGCGGCAAGCTCTTCAGCAAGCTCGGCGTCTACATCATGATCGCGGCCAAGAGCGGCGGCGGCGATCCGGATACGAACCTCCGGCTGCGCTACGCCATCGACAAGGCCCGCTCGGTGAGCATGCCGAAGGAGAAGATCGAGCGCGCCGTCCTCAAGGGCACCGGCGAACTCGAAGGGGACATCCTCGAAGAGACGACCTACGAGGGCTACGGCCCCGGCGGCATCGCCATCATGGTCGAGGCTCTCACCGACAACCGCGCCCGCACCGGAGGCGACGTCCGCCTCATCTTCGACAAGAACGGCGGCAACATGGGCACGCCCGGCTCCGTCGGCTACCTCTTCGACCGCAAGGGCCTCGTGATCATCGATGCGAAGAAGTACCCGGACGAAGACGCCGTGATGACGGCCGCGATGGACGCCGAGGCCGACGACTTCCAGAAAGTCGAGGACCACTACGAGATCACCTGCGAACCGGCGAAATTCAACGCGCTTCAGGATGCGCTGCTGAAGGCGAAGTAC
>JAYVTJ010000013.1:0-3518 GCA_043774415.1 Fimbriiglobus sp.
CCGGCCAAGACCGCGTACAAAAACGGCGGCCACGACCCACCGGCTCATCCAGCAACGGCAGAATCTCGCGAAAGGACCCACCTTGGAAGCCCTGCCCCGGAGGGGCGGAAGAAAAGCACTCGAGTCCTGGGGCTTCCGCCCCAGGCTAAGTACGTCGGCCCCTTCGGGGCGAAGACAACACGGGCCGCTGCGGATACGCGAAGTCCGCTCGAACAAGCCCATTCGCTCAGTGTCCTTCCATAAATCCGATGTGGATGGCGAGCGTGTAGCCGTTGATCGTGAACAGGATGCCGACGGCCACGAGGGCCAAGCTCATGACGAACGCCCAGCGCTTCTTCGAGAGCATGGTGACCGAGGCGAGCACGATGGCCAGTTGCAGGGCCACTTCCGCGAAATCGAAGTAGTGGTCCTTCTGCTGGAGATGGGCGAGCTTGTCCTGGATCACTTTCACCTTGACTTCGCCTTCCTCGCGGATCTGCTTGGCCTTCGCCGCCAGCTCGTCCTTGTCGGCCTTCATCCGCTTCTCTTCGTCGGTGTATTGCACCAGCAGTTTCTCTTTGAATGCCGGGAACGCGCCGGTTCCCGCGTCCTTCTCGGCCGCGAGTTGGACCTTCTCGTTCCGGTAGAGCGCCTCCCGCGTCGATTTGGACTGGAACTGCGTCCAGACGTTGAATTCCTCCTGCCTCGCCTTGTTCGACTCGAGCGTTTCGTCGGCTTTGAGCAGGACCGTCTCCTTGCTGACGTTGTGCCCGCCGAAGCTGGTGAACGCGAGGATGACGGCGAAGATCGCCACGCTGAACGCCACCGCTCGGAGGAACGGGTCGTTTTCGCCGTGGGGGATTTCGACTTCGGCACCGTGGCCCATGATTCATTCCTCGGAGAGTGGCGTGCGGGCCCAGCGGAGCTTGGCCGATCGGGAGCGCGGGTTCGCGAGCTTTTCTTCTTCGCTCGGGCGGATCGGATCGCCGCTCGCCTCGGTGTAGATCCCCAGCCGCACGCCGTCGCGGAACGTCGTCTTCACGAGGCGGTCCTCGCCGCTGTGGAAGCTGATGATCGCGGCCGTGCCGCCCGGTTTCAGGATACTCGGCAGTACGCGGAGCAACTGCGTGAGGTTCGCCAGTTCTCGGTTCACCAAGATGCGCAGCGCCTGAAAGACCCGCGTCGCGGGGAGGAGCTTTTGCTTGTGCACGGGCGGATAACCCGGCCCGAGCAGCAGTTGCACCGGCGCGGCCGCGTCGATGAGCGTCCGGAGCTGCTTCGTGGTTTCCAGCGGCTGCTTGTGGCGTTCGAGCACGATGGCGGCGGCGATGGTCTCGGCATTCGGCTCGTCGCCGAACTCGGTGAAAGCGTCGGCGAGTTCCTGATACGTGAGTTCGTTCACGAGGTCTTTCGCACTGCGGCCGCGGGTGCGGTCCATGCGCATGTCGAGGGGGCCGTCGCGCATGAAGCTGAAGCCGCGCTCGGGATCATCGACCTGCATCGACGACATGCCGAGATCGGCGAGGACGCCGTCGACGCGCTCGACGCCCGCTTCGGCGAGCACGCCGGGCAGGCCGGCGAAGTTGCTGTGGAACACGCGGAACGGGTGGCCGACGGCCGCGAGTTTCTCGGTGGCGACGGGGATGGAGCCGGTGTCGAGATCGGTGGCGAGGAGCAGCCCGGTCGGGCCGAGGTGCTGCAACAGTTCGCGGGCATGGCCGGCGAAGCCGAGGGTGCCATCGACGAGGATTTGGCCGGGTCGGGGGTCGAGCACGCGCAGCACATCGTCCATGAGGACGGAACGGTGCTCGCCGTCCGGGGTGCTGCGCGGCACCGGCCGCGTCCGGCGCTTGCGGTGGAATTTGCGGGGCAAGTGGGAGCCTTCCGAGTGTCGTCTTGTCATTGATTTACGAGTTCCGCAGTCGCCGTCTTTGGCAACCTCGGGCCTTCGCGGCGACGGTCATCGGCCCCGAGTCGCCGCCCGCTTGCCGGGGTCGCTCGTCGCACCTTCCGCTTCCCCAACGCTTCGCTAAGATTCACCCCACTCCCGCTTCCCAGTCCCGGCGACGGCCCGACCATGCTCATCCACAAGACCGCCACCGAACTGCTCGCCCTCCAAGCCGCCGGGCAGGCCACTGCCCTCGAAATCGCCGAGGCGTTCCTGGCGTCGATCCGGACGCAGGAGCCGCGCATCCAAGCCTTCCTGCGCGTCGATGAGGCGAGCGTGAAGCAGCAGGCCGAGGCCATCGACGCCAAGCGCAAGGCGGGAACCAAGCTCGGCAAGCTCGCCGGGGTGCCGGTCGCGGTGAAGGACGTGCTGTGCACGCAGGGGATCATCACCACCTGCGCGAGCAAGATCCTCGAGAACTTCGTTCCGCCCTACGACGCCCACGTCGTGAGCTGCATCAAGAACGCGGACGCCGTGATCCTCGGCAAGACGAACATGGACGAGTTCGCCATGGGGTCGTCCACCGAGAACAGCGCGTACCAGAAAACGAAGAACCCGTGGGACATCGAGCGCATCCCCGGCGGCAGCAGCGGCGGCAGCGCGGCGAGCGTGGCGGCGTGCGAAGCCCCCGTGTCCCTCGGCACCGATACCGGCGGGTCGATCCGCCAGCCCGCGGCGCTTTGTGGGTTGGTGGGCGTGAAGCCGACCTACGGCCGCGTCAGCCGCTACGGGCTGATCGCCTTCGCCAGTTCGCTCGATCAGGTCGGCCCCTTCGCACACGACATCGCCGACGCTGCGCTGATGATGGAAGTGATCTCCGGCCACGATACCCACGACGCCACGAGCGTGGACGACGCGGTGCCGGCCTACACGCAACTGATGAACACCCCGGTGAAAGGTTTGAAGATCGGCATTCCGGTGGAGTTCTTCGACGAAGGCCTCGACCCCGAAGTCGAGACGCTCGTGAAAGCGTCGCTGAAGGAGTACGAGAAGCTCGGCGCCACCCTCGTGCCGCTGTCGCTGCCGACCGGCAGCAAGTACGCCGTCGCGGTCTACTACATCGTGGCGACGGCCGAGTGCAGCAGCAACCTCGCCCGCTTCGACGGCATGCACTACGGCCACCGCACGAAACAGAAAGCCGACCTGATCGCGACCTACAGTAAGAGCCGCGGCGAGGCCTTCGGCAAGGAAGTGCAGCGCCGCATCATGCTCGGCACCTACGCCCTCAGTAGCGGATACGACCACGAGTATTATCTGAAGGCGCTGAAAGTCCGCCGGCGGATCAAGAACGAATTCGACGAAGCGTTCAAGGTCTGCGACGTCATCATGGGGCCGACCTCGCCGACGCCTGCGTTCAAGTTCGGCGAGAAGACCGACAACCCGCTGGCGATGTATTTGAGCGACATCTACACGATCAGTTGCAATCTCGCGGGGATCGCCGGCATGAGCATCCCCTGCGGCTTCACCGCGGGGGGTCTGCCCGTGGGGCTGCAACTACTGTCGCCGGCCTTCGACGAAACGAAGATGTTCCAGATCGGCCGGATGTACGAAGCCGCCACCGATTGGCACACGAAGCGCCCGAAGGTGTAGT
>JAYVTJ010000014.1:0-2307 GCA_043774415.1 Fimbriiglobus sp.
ATCTCGACGGCCGAGAGTGGGATCGAATGCCGGTCGCGCTTCAGAAACTCCGCGAGTTCCGCGACGGGGTCGGCGGCGCCGGCGGAGGACTCGCTCCACGAGCGCAGCAACTGGAGGAGGCGACCCCACGATTGCAATTCGGGTTGCAGGAGCAACCCCGAGGGCGACGCGGCGAGCTTGCGCCAGTCGGCGGGGGAATCGGCCCGGCCATCGAGTTTCAATTCGCGCTCGATCAGGGAGCGGACGTGCCGCCGGCCCGTCTCCGCCGCGAGCGTCAGCCGCCGTGCGAGTTCTTGCCGGAGCGGATCGGGGAAGGTCGCGGCCTGCCAGTACGCGGTGCCGGCCGCGGCGCGCGGGAATCGCTTCGTCAAGATCTCCAGCCGCTTCGAGGCGAGAGCGGAGGACTCGGCACGGCTTGCCTCGGGTTCGGGGAGGACGAGCGGCGCCGCCGGTTCGCCCGGTTGCGGTGTCCGATCGGGGTCGGTCGTCAAGCCGAGGGCATCGGTGAGATCGCGGAGGTCGAGCAACCGGCGCTCGGCGAGTTCCCAATCGCGCTTGGCGAAATCGGCGCGCTCGTAGCGGAAGACGTCGCCGAGCGTGAGCGCCTCCCCGCGCGGCACGGGGAGAGACCGCGAACCGGGCACGGTTTGCGAAGCGAGCGATTCGGGAGGCAGGCCCGGCGCCGCGAACGGCGGCGCGTTCGCATCGGCGATCAGTCCGCCGATCTGCGCGCGCCAGCCGACCTGCTGCGAGTTCACGGTCAGTTGCGTCGCCTCGGCGATGAGCCGGCGGTACCAGTCGTGAACGCGACTTTCGGACTCGTCGAGCAGCGCGAGGTCATCGCGCCACTTCGTGCGCAACCGCACCGCTTCGGTCTCGCTCCACGCGGCCGCGAACTCGGCGGGCGGCGCGAGTTTGATATCGAGTTCGCCCTGAAGCCGCTGGAACATCCCGAGTGTGCGGACATCGGTCGGGGCGTACTGGGGCGGAGCGAATTCGAGCTTGTAGGCGGTATAGGCGTCGATCTCGCGCAATCGGCTCAGGACGAAATCCTGCAAGTGCGGAGGCAGATTCGCGAACTCGCCGCTCTGCCGGATCTTCTCGAGTTCGACCCGACGCTGCGGCAGATTCTTATCGGCCAATCGGGCTTCGGCCGGTTCCCGCTGGGCTTCGAGCGATTGCACGCGGGCCGCCAGCAGTTCGAGCCGCGTCGGTTCCCCGGCGGTGAAGAGTGCGAGCACGAGGAGCAGCATCGCTGCGAAGAGTGTGACGACTCCGCCCGCGGTCCACTTCAACCGCCGCCGCGCCGCGCCGGAGCGACGGTGGAAATCGCCGGCCGATTCGAGCACACGAGGGACGAACGTGTCCAAGTTCAGCGTGCCGCCCTGAGTGTCGTAGGCGTTGTCTTTCAGTTCTTCGGGCAGTTGAGTCGCGGTCGCCTCGGTCGCGAGCAGGAGGCTGCCGAAGGAGTAGAACTCGCCCGGGGTTTCGACGACTTCGTCGAAGCGCTCGACGAACTGCTCGCGCAATCTCGCCTTCTCGCGCTCGACACGCTCGAGCCAAAGGTGCGCCTCCATCCCCGGTTCGTGGAGCTTGTCGCACTTGGTCAGCGTGAGGAAGATGGGCCACCCACCGACTTCGCGGCCGAAGGTTCGCCCCTCGCGCAGGCTCTGGAGGAAGGTTTCGAAGGCGCTGAAGTGGGCTTCGATCTCCCCTTCGGTGGAGCGGGCTTCGACGACGAGGACGAGGGCATCGGCGCTGCGGATCGCATCGATCAACTCGCCGCGCTCTCGCGTGCGCTCCAGCGCATCGGGTCTGCCGAAAAGCTGGCCGGCGGCTTCGCCGTCGCAGTCGATGAGCACGACGGCGCGGGCGTGCCAAACGGAATCGGGCAGATCGACGAGGACGATTTTGGGGAGCACGGGGCGCGGGCCGGTCGCCGCGTGATCGGCCGACTTCAGCAGGAGCGGTTCGGTCTCGGCGCCGTCGGACGCGATGTGCTCGAACGCGGCGAGGAGGTTCGTCTTCCCCGATCGCGGCGTGCCGAAAAAGACGATGCGCAGCGCGTCGGTCTCGGCGGTGCGCGGCGTGATGGGTCGGACGCTCATGGCTGCTTCGCCAGCAGTTCCGCGTACTGCTTCGGCGTGAGCAGCGGCGCTTCCAGACTCTCCTTCGCGCCGTGGAGCACGGCCCACGGATAAGTCCGCTCGCTGGCCGTGGGGGCGAATTCGTAAACGATCACGACCTGTCCCTTGGCCGCGAGCTTGCGCTCCTTGACGGCGGACTTCACCCCCGCGAGGTCGGTCT
>JAYVTJ010000015.1:0-1543 GCA_043774415.1 Fimbriiglobus sp.
GCGACCTCGCCCGCATGCGCCGCATCATGCACGAGATCTCCGACCTCGTCCTCGAGTTCGGCGGCAGCCTGAGTGGCGAGCACGGCGACGGCCTGGCCCGCAGCGAGTGGAACCGCAAGATGTTCGGCGACCGGATATACGATGCGTTCCGACAGATCAAGCGGGCCTTCGATCCGGCCAACGTGCTCAACCCCGGCAAGATCGTCGATGGCCCCGCGATGGAGAAGGACCTCCGCTTCACGCCCGGTGCCGCGACGCCGGATGCGGAAACGCTCTTCGATTACTCGGGGCAGGGGGGCTTCTTCCGCAGCATCGAACTCTGCAACGGCGCCGGCGTCTGCCGCAAGACGCAGGGCGGCGTGATGTGCCCGAGCTACCGCGCCACGAAGGACGAACAGGACAGCACGCGCGGCCGGGCCAACGCCCTGCGCATCGCGCTCGAGGAACCGGACTCGGCGACGCCGTTGGCCGCGCGCTGGCTCGCCCCCGTGATGGATCTGTGCCTGAGCTGCAAGGCGTGCAAAGCGGAGTGCCCGAGCAACGTCGATCTCGCGAAGCTCAAGGCCGAGTTCCAGCAGGCTTACTACGCGAAGCGCTATCGGCCGCTCGGGCACACGCTCGTGAAGAACGTCCACCGCCTCAGTCCGATGGGGGCACGCTTCGCGGGGCTATCCAATTGGATAGCACGCCGGCCCTTCGCGCGCGGATTATTGGAAGGTCTCGCCGGGATCGACCGGCGGCGGAGTTTGCCCGAACTGCACGGGAACCACTTCCGCAAGTGGTTCGCGGCGCGAATGCCCGCAGCGACCACGGAGAAGACGGTCGTCCTGCTCGACGATTGCTTCACGACGTTCCAGGAGCCGCAGATCGGCCGGGCCGCCGTGACACTGCTCGAACGCGCGGGGTACACCGTGAGCCTCGCGTCGGTCTGCTGCGGGCGGGCGATGATCTCGAAGGGCTACCTGCGCGATGCCCGCGACCTCGCGAAAGAAGGCATCGCAAAGCTCGCGGGTGCGGCGAAGGCGGGCGTGCCGATCCTCGGCCTCGAACCGAGCTGCATCCTCACGCTCGCCGACGAATGGCCGGAGTTGGTGCCCGGCGCCGACGCCGATGCCGTCGCGGGGGCGGCGCAGCTCGCCGAAAGCTTCCTCGCGAATGTACTCCCGGCGAAGCCGGTGACAGTAGACCGTCAGCGGGTGCTCTTCCATCCGCACTGCCACCAGCGGGCGCTCGTCGGCGTCGCCGGCACCATGGACGCGCTGACGGGGGCGGGTTGCGATGCGACCGCGCTCGACGCCGGCTGCTGCGGCATGGCCGGGGCCTTCGGCTACGAGAAGAAGCACTACGATCTGAGCGTGACCATCGCGAATCTCGATCTGATCCCGAAGCTGAACGCGGAGCCGGGGGCGACCGTCGTGGCGACGGGGACGAGCTGCCGACATCAGATCCGCGACCTCACGGGGCGGGTGGCTCTGCATCCGCTGGAGGCGATGCTTGAAACGTAGGGCGGGTGGAGTCTTCGGAACCCGCCGCTCGACAATCG
>JAYVTJ010000016.1:0-8131 GCA_043774415.1 Fimbriiglobus sp.
ACCCACCATACTACCCGATGGAAGAAGCGGAAGTCCTGTAACGATTTGATTCCGCCTGTAACGCATTGAGGGTGTTTTGGCTCAATGCGTTACAAAGCCCTTCCTGACGGGAGCAGCCTTTGGCGTGAAGATGAACAAGTGGCTGGAATACTGCATCACCTCAAAGCCGCCACAGCTTTTGCGCGTGGAGCTGACCCAAAAATTCATTTCCAACGCGACCCCGACAACTCGCACGATCCGAACGCTATTAAAGTTATCGGTACATTCCAACAAGATGGAACGCGCATCTCCGCACATATCGGCTTCGTTTCGGCAGACGTGGCAAGACTCATTACTGTATACGCTGATGGAATGAAGCTCCGGCCGAATCTCAAACTTATCTGGAGGGGAGATGAAAGGCCTGACTACCTCCTAGTCAAATTTGACATTTTGCTCTATCCGGATGTTGGTCGTACTGGCGTTGGGCTTAAACGAAGTGAATCGCAAGAATCTTCGGTTTATAAGCCCGTAGACTACGAAGCTGCATTCGATTGGTGGCAATCGCTGCCTCGAAACAGTGGCATGTTTCCGTATGTCTGTCCAAACTGTGGTACTTTGGCCCCTCTAAGAAAAAGGGTCGTCGTTTCAAAGCGTCGGTGCCCAAAGTGCAGAGAAGACATCAGCCTCGCCCGGATCGACGCACTTCTCGATGGTTTGGAAGCCGATCGTCAGAAAAAAATTCAAAGCCAGAGTGGCTGTGGTTGCCTTATTCTGCTTGCGACAGCGCTTTATGCAAGCTCAGCCGCCGCAATCTTCATATGCGTCATTTGGACTTCGTGACGTGAGTGTTGCGATATGACCCTCAGAAGCACATGATCCTAAGTGTCAAAGGAAAAGCTCATGACCGTGTTCGCGGGGAGCGGCAACGTCTTCAAAGACCTCGGCCTGCCCAACCCCGACCTGCTGCTCGCCAAGGCTCATCTCGTCCAGCAAATCCGCGATCTCATCGAGGAGCGCAAGCTCACCCAAGCGAAAGCAGCGACTCTCCTCGGCCTCGATCAGCCCAAGATTTCGGCCCTGGCACGCGGACGCACCGACGGCTACTCCATCGACCGGCTGTTCAAGTTCCTCAACCTGCTCGGCCAAGATGTGGAGATCACCGTACGGCCGAAGGGCAGCGGTGTCGCGGAGACGCGAGTCAAGGGATAGGCTACGCGGACCACTCCCGGCCGCTGCTCGACCGAACCATTCGGATGCGCGGCCGCTCGGTTCCACTCTCCAGCGCAAATGTCAAACTCACCGTCTCGGCCGACAGCAAGCCGTTGCCCACGGTCGCACGGCCGGAGGAAACCAGTTCGCCATCCCTTCAGTTTGAAGAGTTCCAGCGCCCACGGATCGCGGACCGCGGTAGTTCTGCCGCCAGTCGTCGTGCCGGTCGGTGACGTTGACTCCCGGATAGACCCGGTCCAACCCGAGGAGCTGAACGACCTCGTAGAGAGGAAAGCAGAGCGCGAGTTGCAACTCTTGGTGTTCGTTGTTCGGCAGCGGGGCCATGATGACGACTCCATCCCACGTTTCGTCGTACTTGCCGTCGCCGTTGTCTTCCCAGTGCTCGCGCCAGCCGACCGGCGGCGGATTCTCTGTGAGGGTGGCGTTCATGGGTCGGACTCCTCAGATGCTGTCGGGATCGACGCCGAGTTCGCGCAGTTTGGCGGCGAGCAAGAGTTTGGCAGCATGTTCCGCATCGGCCCGTTGCTTCTCTGTCTCCGCGCGTTGCTTCTCTGTCTCGGCCCGTTGCATCTCCGCCTCCGCGCGGCTCCGCTCGCCTTCCGCGAGTTCCGCATTCTGGCGGATCTCCAGCATCAGTTCTTCGACCCGATCCGCCCGGGATTGAAACGGCAGACCCGAGGGCATGAGCAGCGTCAACTCGCCCTGGGGCTTTTCGAAGCGGATGCCCAACCGCGGACTGGTGAAGCCGAGGATCTTGCGGATCCGCCCGAGCCGCTCGCCCCGGCGGACGTAGCCTTCCACTTCCATTTCATCGGGGTCGATGATGTAGTACTCTTCGACGCCGTAGCGCTCGTAGAATTCGAGTTTGGCGTCGAGTTCGTCATCGGTATTGGTGTGGGACAGCACTTCGAAGACGACCTGCGGCCCGAGTCCGCCTTCCTTCCACTGCAGGTAACTCCGGCGGTGGCCGGCGGGCCGGCCGAAGACGACCATCGCATCCGGCGCGGCGCTGATCCGCTGGCCCTGCACCGGATACCAGAGCAGATCCCCGGCGACGAAGACCTCCTGCCCCGCGAAGAGATCGCGGAGTTCGCCGACGATCATCACCATCCAGTCCCACTGCAGGGTGTTGTCGGCCATCGGCTTCCCGTCGCTTTCCGGGTAGAGGAGGTCGTCTTCGGAGGGCGGCGCGAGGAAATCCGAGCGCTGCGGCCCGCGCGCGTCGGCGTCGCGGAACCGCGCAGTGCTGGGGGCTACGGTGCTCATCTCGCTCTCCGATCTCGGCCAACCGAACCAGTCTTCCGCCCCGATTATACCCGGTACTTCGGATGCGCGTCGAGGTACGCCTTCACCCGATCCGTGCGGGTGATGGCCACCTTCAAGAACTCCACGGCCTGCAGCATGCGCTCGTCGGTCTCCGCGCAACTGAACCGGAGGAAGCCCTGTCCGGCGGCGCCGAAGCACTCGCCCCCGAGGCAGCCGACGCCCTTCTTGTCGTCGGCCGCTTCGAGCAGGTACATCGCGAGGCCGTGCGAGCGCAGGCCGAGCTTCTCGCAGATCGGCTGCACGTTCGCGAAGACGTAGAAAGTCCCCTTCGGCATCTTCACCGTCACGCCGGGCACCGCTTGCAGCGCGCCGACGAGTAGCTCGACCTTCTTGTGGAACTTGGCCATCGTCGCGGTGCGCTCGGCCGTGTCGTGCTCGATCGCGGCCTTCCCCGCCATCTGCACCAGCGGCGGAGTGCAGCTCACGCTCGTGTTGATCATCTTCCCCATCAGGTCGATGGTCGCCTCCGCCGCGATGGCGAAGCCGAGGCGCCAGCCGCTCATGCTGTAGCTCTTGCTGAAGGTGTACGCCGCCACGCACTGCTCCATCATCCCCGGTTCGGCGAGGATGCTCTTGTGCGCCCCCTCCCACACCATGTGGCAGTAGGGTTCGTCGCTCAGCAGGGCGATGTCTTTCCCGCGGATCAGGTCGGCGATGGCTTTCAAGTCTTCGGGTGTGGCGACGCCGCCGGTCGGATTGTGCGGCGAGTTGAGGAAGATGGCCTTCGGCTTCGGCGACGTGTCGAGGAAGTGCTTCACCTCGGCCGGATCGGGGCGGAAGTCGTGCTCCTGCTTCAGCGGGGTGTAGACGGCCTTCGCCCCGCGGCGATTGATGTTGGGTTCGTACGTCGGGAACGCCGGGCTGAACAGGAGCACTTCGTCGCCGGGTTCGAGGAAGGCTTCGCAGAAGAAGGTCTCGAACGGTTTGGCGCCCGGTGCGACCACCACATTTGCGGCCGTGGCCGGGATGCCGAATTCGTCGCGCACCTGCTTGGCACAAGCCTCGCGGAAGGCCGGCAATCCAAGGCTCGGGCAGTAGCGCGTCAGCCCGGCGTCGATGGCGTCCTTCCCGGCTTTCAGCGCGCTGCTGCTGCTTGGGAACGGGCTGTCGCCGATCTGGAGGGCGATCACATCTTTGCCGGCCGCCTTCAACTTGTTGGCGACGGCGAGCACATCGAACGCGGTCTCGGCGGTCAGCGAGCGGGCGAAGTGGCTGTACGTGAGGGGGCGGCTCATGGCGGAATCCGGGGGACGGGAACGGGCCGGAGAGGTGCTGGTATGAAATGGGAAAGGGTCGGGGATGGAAAGATGACCGGTGTCGAGTCTCCGGAATCTACCCTCTCCCGTCTGATTGTTGAAATCGCCGAGAGACAACAGACGTCCGACAGCAGGCGATGGATTCGGCCGGGAACCGGAAAGCGCTCCCCCCTTGCGGGTGTATCCTCCATCTGCGAGAATCGACCCGTCGAGTGTCCGGTTCAGGATGAACCCCGGAGGCCACCCACCATGCGTCGCATCATCCCTTCGGCAGGCACCTCCGTCGCCGGCGTCATGGCCGCCGTGATGCTCGGCACAACGCTCGGCGGTCAAGAGGCCACCGCCTGCACCGGCGCGCCGACCACCCAGCAGATCGACGGCGGCGCCGTCCGCGACATCACCCGCTACTGCCAAGTCTGCTGGCGCAACGCCCGGCTCCCCGAAGATCAGTGGGGCGACTGCACCCAGCAGGTCTTCGCCCGGCTGCTCGAAACGGTCGGCCGCGACCGCTGGGCGACACTCTTGCCGAATGAGAACGACGACAAGCGCGAGTTCCTGCGGGCCATCGACGCCGTGAAGAAGCGGACGCAGCGCGCCCGCCGGACCAGCGATCTCTCGGGCGATGTGACCGACAACTGGACGCGCTACACCGGGGAAGCCCGCGAGCGCCGCGAAGAGGTCAACCGCGCCGCCGGGGAAGTGCTGAGCGACCGCCAGCGGAAGATCATCGACCTTTCGGCCGACGGCTGGGGCGTGCCGGATATCGCGGTCGAACTGGGGACAACGGCCCAGCGCATCAGCGACGAGAAGTACAAGGCGATCCGGAAGCTGCGCGAGAAGCTGGGGGTCGATGCGGCGGAGTGAGAATTGTTCGTTGACGAAACGAGGGGCTTCGGGGTCCAATCCCGAGCCCCTCGTTCAATTCAACCGCGGGTCGAACTCAGTTCGATTCCGTCTTGTCTTTCGGCTTGTCTTCCGACTTGGGCTTCGGCTTCGGATCTTCGACCTTCGGCATGATCACCGGCGGGGTACCGGTCGGAGGGCCGGCGACGACCGGAGGGCAAGCATCGCAGGCCGGAGCCGCGACGACGGCGGCGCCGTGGCACGAGCTCTTCTTGTGGTGGCCGAAGAGGCCGCCGAGGAAGCCCTTCTTGGCGCCGTGGCACGAGCCGCTGCAGCCGGCGCTCGCATCGACGTGGCCAGTGCAGCCCGCGGGGGCGGCGACCACGGTGCCGTGGCAGGCGCTGGCGCCGTTGCAGCCCGAGCGGTGGTGGCCGAAGCCGAAGCTCGAAACGTCGCCGCCCGTGCTGACGGCCATCATCAGAACCATCGTGTACATCGAAGTCCCTCCCGATCCGAGCAGGTGCCGGATCAACGTTGAAAAAACAGCAGGAACCGTCCGGAAGCCCGTGAGAGTGGGTTGTCGGTGCGGATCCATCCCGGTGCGGTTCATCCGGAACAACGCGATTGTTCCGGAAGGCATGGCCAGTGGCAGTTCCGGCAAGGCAGGCAAGGCAAACGCTTTGGGTAAGCGTTGCTCTGATGTTAGATGAGGTGCCCGAAAGCGTCAACAGACATTTGGGGTACCTGCGCAATTTTGGACGCCTTTTCCGCGCCGCTCGCCCGGTTGTTTGCGGGGCATCGACTTTTTCTTAAAGTCCGCTTCGGCGGGTGCCGGGCGATCGCCGTTCACCAACAGTTTCGGATGCGGTTGCGTTGCACAAGCTCCCAGTAGCGGAAGTCGCCAGACTTCCGATTGCCGGTGAGCGCGGAACGCTGTCGGAACTCTAGCGAGTTCCGCTACGAGATCCACCCGCAGCGCACGGCGGACATCGCGGGGCGATGTTGTACTCTAACTGCCGACGATAGATTTCCGCCGAGGCTCGTTCATGGATCGGATGCCGGAGCCGCTCCCCGCCAGTGCCGACGTTCTTCCCCCGGTCTCCGCGAAGGCCACGCAGACCCTGCAAATCGCGGGGGTGATCGCCTGCGGACTCACCGCGCTGGCGGCCCCGTTCGGGGGGTTGCCCCCCGGGATCCTCTCGACCGGAGCGCTCGCCTTGCTCGCGGGGGGCCTGCTCGCCTCGGGCTACGGGCTGACGCTCCGCCCCGGCGACTGGCGGGCCTGGGCGCTCGCGGCCGCGGCGGCGCTCTTCGCGAACTTCGGCTTCCCGCCGCACTGGGACTCCGCCGCGATGGTCTGCCGGGTGCTGGCGGCGCTGTTCGCCCTCGGCGCGCTGCTCGCCTGGGCGATCCCGCCCGTGCGCTACGGGCTGATCTCGGCGCTGATGCTCTTCCACTTCGGCGCGCTCGTCTGCGCGACGACTTCGCCCGACCCCGAACCGTGGATCACGCTCCAGACGTCGCAGCGCATCTATGTGCCGTACTACCGCTTCTTCTACCTCAGCAACGCCTACCACTTCTACAGCCCCGAGCCGGGTCCCGCGAGCCTGCTCTTCTTCCTCGTGACGTACGAACTGGACGAACTCGACCCGAAGAGCGGCAAGCCGAAGCGCGAGTCGGCCTGGCTCGACCTGCCGAACCGCGCGACGCAGTTCAAAGACCCGCTCGGCATGACCTACCAGCGCCGCCTCTCGATCACGGAGCTCGTGGCGCAGACGCAGTCGTCCGGCCTCACGCCTGACAACTTCGAGAAGAACGACGCCGTCAACCGCCGCCGGCAGGTCGCGGTGAACGTCGAGGATTCCGGGGGCCGGATTCCCCTGCTGCGGGAGATCGATCCGCCCGTGATCCAGTACCGCGTGCCGACGGCGCACGTCACGCGCTACTTGCTCCCCTCGTACGCCCGGCACGTCGCAACGGAGTACTCGGGGCCGGGCCGGCGCGTCGTCTCGGTGAAGATGGTCCGCGCCGAGCACCGCGTCACGCAGCCGCAGGCGTATCTGCCGCAGCACGACATCGAGACGGGCTTGAAGCGCGAAGACGGCGACACGCCGTTCAACCCGACGACGTACCGCCCCTACTACCTCGGCGACTACGGCCCGACGGGCGAACTGCTGGACCCGACCGACCCGATGCTCTACTGGCTGCTGCCGATCGTGCCGCGCCAGACGCCGAACAAGCGGGGCCAGTACTTCGAGGACTACATGTCGATCTATTTGAAGCACGAATTCCCGTGGACGGGGGGGGTCAAGGGAGCGCCATGACAACGACGCCTGCGAGCGGTGGCCCGAAAAGCGCGTGGCGGAACTGGATCGACTTCTGGTTCTGCGCGGCCGATTCGAGCACGATGGGGTTCATCCGCATCGTGACCGGGCTGCTGGTGCTGTACACCCACGTCTGCTACAGCTACGACCTCACCGCGTTCTTCGGGAAGGACGCGTGGTACGACATCGGTACCGCGAACCGCGAGCGCCGCGAAGCGCCGGCGCGCTTCCCGTCCTTCACGAAATGGGAGTGGCAGGACCGCTCCGAATCGGCGTGGCTGCCCGACGAACCGCACCGCCGCAAGGCCATCGTCGCTTGGATCCGCGCGCTCCCCGACGACAAAGCCGAACTGCGGGCGAAGCTCCGGCTGCTCGACGCCCGCGGCATGCTGGCGGGCACCGGCGGGAACGGCTACACCGACACGCAGATCCGCGCCGGCGCGGCCTACCTCTTCACGCTCGGGCCCGACCCGACCCTGCGCAAAGGGACGCTGAAGGCCTTCGTGAAGAAGGATCTGCGCGATCCGAAGGAGCAGTTCCCGGAGCCGCTCGACGTCGCCCTCGACGCCGACCGCCAGTCGATCGCCGACGACCTCGACGCCCTCGGCGGCACGCTGCCGGGGACCATGACGAGTTCCGCCGACGAGCGCCGCTACGTCACGAACTACCTCTTCGAACTCGACCCAATCCACCGCTACAACCTCGTGAAGTTCCTGAAGGACCTCCCCGCGGATGCGGCCGCGCGGGAGGCGCAGATCGAGTACCTCGACTACTGGAATTACGAGAAGCGCTACGCCAGCCGCCTCGGCACTTCGACCTTCTCGTTCTGGTACCACATCTCCGACCCGACCGAGATGGCGTTCGCGCACAGCCTCGTCCTGCTCGTCATGGTGCTCTTCACGCTCGGCCTGTTCACCCGCGTCACGTCGGTGCTGACGTGGGTCGTGTCGGTGTCGTACCTCAGCCGCGATCCGCAGGTGCTCTTCGGCCAAGACACGATGCAGAACATCCTGCTGCTCTACCTGATGATCGCCAACAGCGGGGCGACCTTCTCCCTCGACCGCCTGATCGAGCGCTACCGCGCCGCCCGCGCCAGCCTCGGTCGCACCGGCGCCCTCGACGCCGCGACGCAGGACTTCCTGCTCGTCCCGCCGCCGTCCCTCTCGTGCGGCT
>JAYVTJ010000017.1:0-3129 GCA_043774415.1 Fimbriiglobus sp.
GTTTCCAACTCGTCGTCAAAATAGACCGCGGCCCGTCGGATCGAGGATCGTCGTGCGTGCATCCTTTGGCGACGAGTTGGAAACTCGTCGCCACGGAAAAGCGTATCCTTTTGGCGATCCTGATAGCTCTGTCACTCATCTCGGATGTCACGGCCGCACCTCCGGACGCAGAAAAATCGGCGGCAGCACTCTCGGAACTCAAAGCCGCGGTCGATGGCAAACCGGCATCGCTCGAAGAGATGGCCGCAAAGCCGTTCGCCAGGGTTGCGCTGACGAAAGCCGATTCCGCGAGAGCGCGCGATGCCATCGTCGCGGCGTACATCGCGAACTTCCCGAAGGAACGCAAAGCCGAGCACGCGGCGAAGGTGCTGAAGGATGACAAACTCGAAATGCCCTACACGGTCGCCGAGTTCGGCAAGAGGCCTGCGGCGGGGCACAGCCTTTGGATCTCGCTCCACGGCGGCGGGAATGCACCGAAAGCCGTGAACGATCGGCAGTGGGAGAATCAGCAGAAACTCTACAAGCTGGACGAGGGGTTCTACGTCACGCCCCGGGCGCCGATGAATACCTGGGACCTCTGGCACCAAGGTCACATCGACCGCCTGTTCGCCAAGCTCATCGAGAACTTCATCGCACTCGAAGGGGTGAATCCGGATCGCATCTATGTGCTCGGCTACTCCGCCGGCGGCGATGGCGTGTACCAGTTGGCCCCCCGGCTCGCGGATCGCTGGGCCGGCGCCGCGATGATGGCCGGGCACCCGAACAATGCAAGTCCGCTCAATCTTCGCAACGTCGCCTTCGCACTCCAAGTCGGCGCGAAAGACGCGGACTACGACCGCAACAAAGTCGCGGCGGAGTGGGGCAAGAAACTCGACGATTTGGAGAAGGCCGACCCGAAGGGCTACAAGCACTTCTTCAAGAGCTACGAAGGCAAAGGGCACTGGATGGACCGCGAGGATGCGGTCGCACTGCCGTGGATGGCGAAGCACGCGCGGAATCCGATTCCCGTGACCGTCGTCTGGGAGCGGCGCGGCGGCCCCGAGCGCTCGTACTGGCTCGGCGTGCCGAAGGGCGAACCCGAGGGCGGAGTCGTGATCGCGACCCTCGGCAAGCAGAAAGTGACGATCGACAAGCTCGTCGGGATCGAGAAATTGAGCGTCCGACTCGACGACCGGATGGTCGATCTCGATGCCGTGGTGATCGTGGAGCACGAGGGCAAAGTGCTGGTGAAGGCCGTGCTGAAGCGCATGGCGGGCACGCTGCTGAGGACGCTCGCCGAGCGCGGTGACCCGCAGTCGATGTTCGACGGCGAGTTCCAGTTGAACTTCAAGTGAACGACAGAGTCTCGTAGCGGAAGTCGCCAGACTTCCGCTACGGATGCCGCTACCGTCCGGTCGGGCTGGGCCGGTCGATGTTGAGGTTCGGCCCGATGCGGAAGTTGTCTTCGGGGATGGTGTACTTGTCGCGGCCGCGGCGCTGCTGCTCTTCGATGGTGTACTCGGGCAGATCGGGCTTGGGCTTCACGGCCGCCTTGCGGGGGCCGTTGAAATCTTTACAACCCGTGCCGGCCAAACCGACGAGCAGGGCGAGTAATACCATCCGCTGGCGAGCCATGTCCGATCCTCCGGTACGCCGAATCCTTCAAGTCCATTATCGGCCGGGCGGTCAAGCCCCATGCGTCCGGATCGCAATGGGTGCGCCGAACGCCACTTCCCCCGACGGATTCCCGGCACAATTTGCCCTCTCCGCCGGATGCCGTATCACTTCTGTGGGAAACTTCACACGGCGAATGACTCATGGCGATCGCAAGGCGCGGAGCGGAAATTCCGGATTCGCCGCTCGCGCGCTGGGATCCGCGCTGGAAGCTCGCGGCGCTGCTGCTGGCTTCGGCGACGTTCGCGGTTGTCGGGCACCCCGCGCTGACTGCGACCGCATTCGCCATCGGCCAATTCGGGATCGCACTGGCGCGATTGAACCTGCGCGCGACGACTGGCCGTTTGCTCCTCACGTCTATCGCCATGCTCCCGGTGATCGCGGTCTTCCCGTTCACGAATGACAACGGCCTGACACTAGCATTGAGCCTGACGCTGCGGGCGCTCGCACTCGCCTGCGTCGCGATGATGCTCCTCGGCACGGCGCCGCTCGCGCAGACGTTCGCCGCGGCCCATCGAATCTATCTTCCGGGGGCACTCGTGCAGATCGCGCTGCTGGCCCACCGCTACTCGCTCCTCTTTTTCGCCGAGGCCCACCGGGTGCGGATCGCGCTGCGCACGCGGGCCTTCCGCGCCGGCACGACCCTGCAGACCTACCGCACAATGGGGCACGCCACCGGCTCGCTGCTCGTCCGCGGCGGGGATCGCGCCGAGCAGGTGGCCGACGCCATGCGGACGCGCGGATTCGCCGGCGAGTTCCACTGCGTCCAGCGCTTCCGCACGACGGCGTGGGACGTCGCCGGGTTCGCGTTCGCAATCCTGCTGCTCGCGGGTCTGCTCATCGGAGAATGGTGCCTGTGATCGCGCTCCGCGTGACCGAGCTGACGCACCGCTTCGCCGATGGCCGCAAGGCTCTCAATGCGATTTCGTTCGCCGTGGCACCGGGGGAACGGGTCGCCATTGTCGGGCCGAACGGCGCGGGGAAAACGACGCTCTTCCTCCGCCTCTGCGGAGTGCTGCCGGGGAAGCCGGGGGAAGTGCTGGTGCGGGGATTGGACGCCGCCGACTCCGCAGCTCGAAAGAGACTTCCGCAGATCATCGGCGTCGTCTTCCAGAATCCCGACGATCAACTCTTCAGCGCGACGGTGCTCGAAGATGTCGCCTTCGGTCCACTGAACCTCGGGCAATCGCCGGAGGATGCGGTGAGCGTAGCGCGGGAAAGTCTGCGATTGCTGGGGTTGCTTGGCTGCGAAGAGCGTTCGCCGCACCGGTTGTCGGGCGGCGAGAAGCGCCGGGCCGCCCTCGCCGGGGTGCTCGCGATGAAGCCGAGCATCCTGCTGCTCGACGAGCCGAGCATGTTCCTCGATCCGCGCGGCCGTCGGGAACTGATCCGAACCGTGCTCGGGCTTTCGACGACGCTGCTGCTGGCGACGCACGATTTGGAAATGGTCCTCGACACCTGCCCGCGCACCATCGT
>JAYVTJ010000018.1:0-2198 GCA_043774415.1 Fimbriiglobus sp.
CCTGCCACTGCCGGAGTTGACGACGCTGCTGACGAGTTTGAAAGCGGGGCGCGTGCCCGTGGCGCTCGGCGGTTCGCTGAAGATCGAGCAGCTCAAGCCGTTGAAGCCGCTGGCCCCGGACTGGTTCGCCGTGCGCGGCGCCGTCTGCGCCGGTGGCACCCGCGAAGGATTGCTGGATCCCGTCCGCATTCAGAAGTGGAAGTCCGCCCTGGCGGGGTGAGTCTTTCCAGCGTCAACCCCCCTCGGATGGTTTGGCTGTATCCCGCTCACCCCCCTTGCGGCAGCGCCCCCAACTGAGTCAGCAGGCCAAGGGTGTCCATGAGCATCCGCGTGTCTTTGATCCGCCCCTCCACGAGTCGGTCGATCACCATGCCCCACACGGAAACGCGGCGGCCGGTGGCCGGCACGCCCGCGAACGCCCCGCGATGCGTCCCGGTCCACACGAACCGGGTCAGCACCCGGTCGCCGTCGGCCAACTGCTCCTCGACGGACCAGTGCAGATCGGGGAACGCGGCCCGCATGGCCCGCAGCACGTCCTGTAGGCCCGCCAAGCCCGGACCCTGGCCGGGGAACGGCACCTGCTCGACGACATCTTCCCACACGTATCGCCCAGCTCCCTCGACGTCCCCTTTGTTCAGGGTCTCGTCTATGAACTGACGGACGATTGCCGAATTGTCATGCATCGCGGATTCCATGTGTTGCCGCCGAACTGCCCCACTCAGGGGGGCCGGTGGCGGGATAGAGCGGACACCAAATTTTCGTAGCGACTTTGATCCCGGAGGGATCGCAGATATAGTGCGGACCTCAAGTGTTCGTAGCGGGTTGGATCCCGGAGGGATCGCAGATATTAGCCGGTGGTCAACGACCGCCGGATCCGAACCGGAATGGGTCCGACCCCGGAGGGGTCGCAGCGGAGGGACGGGCCGCTGCGACCCCTCCGAGGTCGAGGTCATCCCGGACCCCATCCGGTGGTCTGCGACCACCGGCTAATATCTGCGGCTCCTTCGGGGCAGGGCTTCCAAGGTGGAGCTGGCGCGGAGGGCGAAGCCGGAGAACTACCGCAAGGCCATCCGCGGCCCGAAGAAGAAACCGCCGGCCATGACCGCGTACAAGAACGGCGGCCACGACCCACCGGCTCATCCAGCAACGGCAGAATCTCGCGAAAAGGACCCTCCTTGGAAGCCCTGCCCCTCCGGGGTCAGGAGCGTCGGGACAACTCGTAGTCCGCTCCGAGCAACCGTCACCCCGTTGTAACGCCCCAATCTTTGCCGGCACTCCGCTCGTCTCAATGCTGGTACGATGCTCGCATTCCCACATTCCGAGACCCGAGTCATGCGCTCCCTCCTCCCGCTGGCCGCGTTCGCCCTGCTCGCGATCCCGGCCGCCGCCATCGACCTCCCCACCAAGACCACCTGCGCCCGCCACGGCACCACCATCGACTTCGTCGAGTCGCCGAAAGACGCGGCCGCGTTGGCCAAGAAGGACGAGAAGCTCGTGCTGATCCTGCACATCAGCGGGCACTTCGAAGACGCCAGCCTCACCTGAAACAACGCCGAAGCGCTCCGTGTGGGCGCCCTGACGGACGAGAAGGTCGGCAAGTTCGTGAACGAGCACTTCGTGACCTCGTTCCAAAAAGTCGGCACGTTCAAGATCGTCGGCAACAACAAGCAAGGTGGCAATGTCGCCAGTTATTTCTGCGCGCCGGATGGCCGGGTGTTGCATTGCGTTGCGGGACCGGTCGATGCGGCCACGTTTTTGAACGAAGCCAAATGGGTCGTCGATACGGTGCTCGCCGCGAACAAAGCGAGTAAAGGCGAAGGGGCGAAGTTCAAAGAAATCTTCCGCACGGCCCACGCCGAGAAGTTGCTGACCGACACGGGATTGAAGGTCGAGCCGATCACGTGGGACCTCGAAACCACGACCGACAAAGACGCCTTGCAATACAAGGATCCGTCGGGCCGGCCGTTGGCCCCGAAGCTCCCGCCGCCCCCGATCGACGGGCCGGACGTGCGATTGACCGAAAAGGAATTCGACGCCCGGCAACAGAGAGCGAACGCCGCCCCCGGCGCTCGTATGGAGGCGGTCGTCGGCAAAGGCGGGGAAGTCCGCAAGGTCGTGGTGAACAATCAAGCCATCGTGCACCAGTTGCTCGCGGCCCACTCGATGCAGAAGATCGAAACGATGTACGGCACCGTCTT
>JAYVTJ010000019.1:0-11979 GCA_043774415.1 Fimbriiglobus sp.
CGGAAGTCTGGCGACTTCCGCTACGAGGATTCAGCCCGGCTCGCGCGGGAGCCGGACGGTGAAGCACGAGCCGTGGCCGATCCCGGCGCTCGCCGCGTCGAGAGTGCCGCCGTGCAGCTTCACCAGCCTGTCCGCCATTGCAAGCCCGATGCCGAGACCGGATTGCGCGCGGCCGAGTTTCCGGTCGATCTGCGTGAAGAGTTCGAACAGATAAGGCATCTGCTCGGCGGGGATGCCGGTGCCGGTGTCGCGGATCGTCAGATTCACGGTGTCAGGTAACACCTCGACCGAAACGGTGATCCGCCCGCCCGGCGGCGTGTACTTGGCCGCGTTGTTGAGGAGGATCGAGAAGACCTGCGCCAGCCGGAGCCGGTCCGCCGTCAGCGTCACATCCGTCGGCTGGGCCGCGAGGATCAGGCTGAGCTTCGCCTTGTCGATCTGCGGCATGCTCGATTCGATCGCGGTGGCGAGGATCTCCGAGAGCGGCAGCCGCTCGGGGACGATCGCGATCTTGCCGCGCGTGTTGCGCGAGATGTCCATCAGCTCGTCGATGAGCCGGACCATGTGGCCGACCTGCCGGTCGATCATGCCGCGGGCGCGCTCGACGATGTCGGGGCGGTCGGACTTCAGAGCCATGATCGAGAGGGCGTTGCGGATCGGCGCCAGCGGATTGCGGAGTTCGTGGGCCAGCGTCGCCAGGAACTCGTCCTTGCGGCGGTCGGCTTCCCGCAGGGCCACCTCGGCCTTCTTGCGGTCGGCGATCTCCTTCTTGAGCTCGGCGTTGAGCCGGCCGAGTTCCTCGGTCCGCGCGGCGACTTTCGATTCGAGCTGCGCTTCGAGCTGCTTCTGGAGGATGGCGTGCCGGATCGAGCGCTCGAGCAGCGTCCCGTCGAGGCGATCCTTCTCCAAGTAGTCGGCCGCGCCCGCTTCGGTGGCCTGGCGGTCGATCTCGTACTCGCCCTGCCCCGTCAGCAGGATCACGGCGGCGTTCGGATTCTCGGCGCGGGCCTCGGCGAGGAGTGCGATGCCGTCGCGGGCCCCGAGGCGGTAGTCGAGCAGATAGACGTCGTGCGTGCCGGCGCTGATGGCCGCGAGGCCGGCGTCGTAGCCGTCCACCCAATCGAGTGCGAAGGGTTTCCCCGGAAGATCCTCGATGAGGGCCTTCGTGATGAGGTGATCTTCCGGATCGTCTTCGATCAGGAGGACCCGCACCGGCGCGGGCTTACTGGCGGCGCGTGCTGTCATCGGGATTGTCCGGGAGATGCACGATTTCGAGCCAGTATTTGCCGAGGACGCGGATCACTTCGAGCAGGCCGCCGAAGGTGACGGGCTTCGTGATGTACGACGATGCCGACAGATTGTAGGTCTGGGCGATGTCCTCGTCGGCCTGCGACGTCGTCATCACGACGACGCGGATCGACTTGAAGCGCGGGTCGGCCTTGAGTTCCTGGAGCGCTTCGCGACCGTCCTTCTTGGGCATGTTGAGGTCGAGCAGGATCAGGCCGGGACGCGGCGAAGTCTCGGGGTCGGTGAACTTCCCGCGCCGATTGAGGTAATCGAGCAGCTCTTCGCCGTTTTCCACGAAGCGCAGGTCGTTCTTCAGATTGTTCTCGGCAAAGGCCTCTTTGGTCAACTGGCGATCTTCGGCATCGTCGTCGGCCATGAGAATGGTGATCGGCTTCATCTTGTCAATCATCGGAATCGCCTCGGTTCGGAGTCTGGTGGATCGGCAGGCTGACGATGAACGTCGCGCCGTTGCCGGGACTGCTCCTCGCGGTGATTTCGCCACCGTGCAGGAGGACGATCTTATGGCAGATCGCCAGTCCGACTCCCGTTCCCTCGTACTCCCCGCGGCCGTGGAGCCGCTGGAAGACTTGGAAGATGCGATCGAGATACTTTTCATCAAATCCTATGCCATCGTCGCGGAATTGCAGTTCGCACATCGGCCGCGGCCCCGGCGGGAGGGTCGCTTCGACCGAGATCGAAGGAGGCTGGCCCTCCTTGGCAAACTTCAGCGCGTTCCCGAGCAGATTCTGGAAGAGCTGCCGCATCTGGAGCGGGTCGGCGTCGATCGTGGGAAGTTCGCCGATGTCGATCCGCGCACCCGACTGCTGGATGCGGACTTCGAGATCCGAGAGGACGCCCTGCATCACAGTCGCGAGATTCACCGGGAGGAACGCCCGGATCTTCGTGGTGACCCGCGAGTAGGCCAGCAGGTCGTTGATGAGCTGGCGCATCCGCCCCGAAGAGTTGAGCATCCGCTCCAGGTAGTCGAGGCCGTCGTCGCCGAGCTGCGGGGCGCACTTCACCTTCAGCCGATCGCCGAAGGCTTGGATCTTCCGCAGCGGCTCCTGGAGGTCGTGGGACGCCACATAGGCGAACTGCTCGAGTTCGCCGTTGCTCCGCCGCAGTTCGAGGGCCGTCGCTTCGACGCGCTCCTCGGCGCTGCGCCGGTAATCGACTTCGTCCCGGAGGGCCGCGATGGCTTCGGACAGCTCGACCGTCCGCATCGCAACGCGCTTTTCCAGCAGCTGCTCGCTCTCCTTGGCGTCGTCGATATCGGTGCAGGTGCCGAACCAGCGGAGGATCGCTCCCGATTCATCCCGCTGCGGCAAGGCGCGGCCCAAGTACCAGCGGTACTCCCCATCGGCTCCGCGGAGCCGATAGGTGACTTCGTAGTCCGCCCCCGTCCGGGTCGAATGCAGCCAGAGCGATCGGGAATGATCGCGGTCGTCCGCGTGGACGGAGTCGAGCCAGCCCCAGCCGAGGCTCTGCTCTTCCGTGAGGCCGCTGTAGTCGTACCAGTTCGGGTTGATGTATTCGAGGAAGCCGTCGGGCTGGCCGACCCAGACGATCTGCGGCATCGCTTCGGCGAGGCTGCGGAAGCGCGCTTCGCTCTCCTTGATCGCTTTCTCATCGCGGAGCTTCTGGCTGATCTCCCGCGTCACGACGCCGACGCCCAGCAGAGTGCCGTCGCCCTGCCGCACGGGATAGTAGCTCGATTCCCAGACGCGCCCGGCCGCGGCGGGGTTGTCCGAAGGGCCGACCACCAAGCGGTCGGTCAGCGATTCCCCGGTTTCGAGCACCTTCCGGTAATCGTCCAGTCCCTCCGGCGGCATGTGCCGGATCGCCTCGGTGATCGGCCGGCCCAGATGCTCTTCGATGGAGAGGCCGTTGGCTTCGGCGAGGTGCTTGTTGATGCGGACGAAGCGCAGTTCGCGGTCGAAAAAAGCCAGGCCGAGCGGGGCGTTCATCACGAACATATCGAGCTGGGCGAGCGTTTCGGCCGTCTGGCGCTGGGCGACGGCGAGATCGGCCGCGAGCGCTTCCATGGCGCGCTGCTTCGCCTCCGCGTTGGCGAGGTTGCGGGCCGCGCGGCGTCGGCTGTCCATCTGCGCTTGCCCGAGCAGGGCGCAGCCGACCCCCGCGAAGAGGAAGAAGCCGACGGCCAACTGGTCGGAGAACTTGCCCACCACGAACGAGTGCTTCGGCTCGATGAAGAAGTAGATCACCGCCATCATGCTGCAGAGCAGCGTCAGGATGCCGGGCCAGAAGCCGCTGTGCCACGCCACGAAGACCACGGACAGCAGCGGGATGACGAACGCGTGATCGCCCGCCATGATCGGATCGAACAGCCCGCGCACGAGTACCGCGAAGGTCGCCGCGAGCGCCGCCACGATGTACTGCTCGAGCCGGGCGCTCTCGACGTCCGGTCGGACGTTGAAGGGCTGCGAACCGAGCGCCGGCATCTCCCGCGAACCGTCGCCCGCCCTCGTCAGCGCCGTCACGACATGCGGCACCGAGGGGATGAGCGCGAGCACCGTCACCCACGAGACGATGGCCGTGATCGCCTTCAGCACCCCCGAAAGGTGATAGAGCGGCCGCTCGAAGATGAGGGCTTCCACGAAGTGCGTGAAGCCGCAGCAGAGGATGAACGCCGCGAAGAGCCAGACGATCCGGTTGAGCTTGCCGAGGCGGCGGTGCCCGGCGAAGTAGACGAGTGCGAGCGGGATCGAGAGGTAAGCGAGCCAGATCAGCAGGTCGGATCCGACGTGCAGCCAGATCAGGTCTTGGGTCCACGCCCCGCACAGTTTGCGGGGAACGAAGCCTTCGGTGGAAAGGAGCCAATCGATCACCCGGCACCTGTCGGAATGGGAAGGCAATTGCCCAGCTTTGGTACGGAGGTTGCCATGGCTATGCTAGAGCCATGCCATTGCTCCGGATCGAGACCGATTGCCACCCCGCGAGATGCACCCGATGTCCACCCCCGATGCACCCGCCCCGGTCCAGCAGCGCGTCCTCGTCGTCGAAGACATGGAAGACACCCGGACTTCGCTCGTCGAACTCCTCGAAGTTTCGCTCGACCTGAAAGTCGATTCGGCCGAGGACGGAGCCAAGGGCTTGGAGATGCTCGCGAAGAATCCGTACAGCTTGGTCATCACCGATCTCCAGATGCCGAAGCTCGGCGGCATGAAGATGATCGAGCAGATCCAAGCCCGGAAGATCCCGGTCACGGTGATCGTAACCACCGGTCACGGCAGCATTAAAGACGCGGTTTCGGCGATGCAGCACGGGGCGTACGACTTCCTCACGAAGCCCGCCGATCCGCAGCACCTCTGCCTGCTCGTCCAGCGGGCTTTGAAGGAGCGCGCGCTCCAAGACGAAGTGACCTACCTGCGGGCGCAGCTCCAGGACAAGCACTCCTTCCAGAACGTCCTCAGCAAAAGCCCGAAGATGCACGACGTCTTCGAACTCATCGGCAACGTCGCCGACACCACGAGTACGGTGCTCATCATCGGCGAAACCGGGACGGGCAAGGAGCAGATCGCCAAGGCGATCCACCAAGCCTCCGCCGGGAACCGCGGTGGTCAAATGGTGGCAGTGAACTGCGCAGCCGTGCCGGAGTCGCTTCTCGAGAGTGAATTGTTCGGGCACGAGAAAGGATCGTTCACCGGCGCCATCGCCCAGCGGAAGGGACGCTTCGAGCAGGCCAACAAAGGGACGCTCTTCCTCGATGAAATCGGCGACATCCCGCTCCATATGCAGGTGAAGCTCCTGCGTGTGATCCAGGAGCGCCGGATCGAAAGGGTCGGCGGCACCGAGCCGATCAGCATCGATGTCCGGCTCGTCGCCGCGACGCACCGCTCCCTCGACAAGATGGTCCGCGAGGGCACCTTCCGGGAAGATCTCTACTACCGCCTGAACGTCGTCCGCATCGAACTCCCGCCGCTGCGCGATCGCCTCGAAGATGTGCCGCTGCTGGCGATCCACTTCGCGCAGAAGTACTCGCGCGGCAAGGCGCCGTCCGAGTTCGACCCGGCCGCGATGCAGATGCTGCTCGACTACAACTGGCCCGGCAACGTGCGCCAGCTCGAGAATGCCGTCGAGCGCGCCTGCGTCACCTCCCGCGACGGCGTGATCCGGCCCGCGAATTTGCCGCCCGATCTCGTGGCGCAGCCGGGCATCAGCAAGCTCAGCCCGCTGCACGTCGATCTGACGCGCTCGCTGCCCGAGCAGCTCTCCGAACTGACGGCGAAGTTCGAGGAGCGCTACCTGCGGAAATCGCTGAAGAAGATGCGCGGCCACGTCGGGAAGTGCGCGAAGATCACGGGGCTGTCGCGACGGAGCATCACAGACAAGATCGCCCACTACAAGATCGACAAGGACGAATTCAAACGGGACATGTGAACCCGAGGTTCGCATGTCCCGTACGCGTTTTCCGGACTTTGCCCTCAGAGCATCGTATTACAATCGTGCGGCGATTGTCTCGTTGGTCCGAAGCACAAGCGAGGAAGTATCGCTTGCGCGTCGGACTGACTAAACGGGCGAGTGGATCGAAAGCTCCTTCGAGAACATCAGCATCAGCAGGCCCATTGTGATCGTCGCACCCGCGAAGAGGATCGGGAGTGCTTCTGCATCGGGGCGAATCTGCATGCGTTCGGTGCCGATCAGTTGGAAGTAGCCGAGCGCCGCGATCCCGAACGCCATGAAGGCGAAACTCGCGTACCGCATCGGATTGCCCTCCTGATAAATCAGATCCGCGACGATGCCGTCGCGTGGAATCCGTTCCGGGTACTCTCACTTTCCATTCGGTCGCTCGGCTCGGATCCTTGAACGCGGTTCCCCAAGAACTGCGGGACCACTTTCTCGACCGTTTGCTGCAGCGAGGAAGACGCCGTCGCCACCGCGAGTTCCCCGAGCTTGCGGACTTCGTCCGAAACCTTGTCGCCGAGCTTATCGACGATCTGATCGAGCCAGCCCGGCAGCTTGATCGAACTCCGCGCCGGTGCCGCAGCCGTCGCCGCGGGATAGGGCGCCGGTGCGGGTGGTGCGTAGGCGCCGCGCTGGGCCACCGGCGCTGCGTACGTGCGTCGGAAGAGGACCATCCCCGCGATGAACCCGACGGCGGCGGCACCGCCGACCATGGCCCACGGCTTCTGCCGCGTATGGTGCGAAACGTCGAGCGATTCCCGAACCGACTTCGCCACGCTGTCTTTCACTTCGCCGAGAGTCTCTTTCATGCCCGCGAGTGTTTCGGGCACGGCCGTCTTGACCTGATCGACCATTCCGCTGACGGTCGCCGTCGCGTTCTGGAGCGTATCGACAACTTGGCTCTCGAGCGCGCTCACCTTCTGGGTCAGCGAGTCGCGCGTCTCCTGCATCTGCTGTTCGATCACTTCTGGGGATTCGTCAGGCATGAGACAGTCTCCTGGAAGGCGTGGAAGGATTTATCGGGGAGCGGATTGTACTTCGCGAGGATGCGAGTGCCGACGAACACCGAAATGGCGCCGACCAAGATGGCCGTGCCGCCGACGCTTGCCCACGCGGCCCACTCCGGCCAGCCCGTGAGGTGCTGCACGAGGTGAACTCCCGCCACCAGCATCATGATGGTGCCGACGACGAGGAAGATCGCACCGATCGCGAGGCACTGAGCCACCCGCTTCGTCCGACGGAGGTCTTCGATGAACTCGGCGCGGATCAAACCGACCTGCTGTTTGACGAGCGTTTGCACGTCCGAAAGGATGCCCGAAAGGAGTTCGGTCAGGCTCGATCCGCGATTGTCGGTCGCAGTGTCGGCGCTCACGGCATAGTCTTCGGTGGCGGTCATAGCCTCTCCCGGTAATTTCGCGTCGTTGAACCGGATGGAGGCAACCGGCATACCGTCCCCGCACGAAATGCTCGAAATGCGCAGCCGTGGCGGAAGTCGCCAGACTTCCGATTGCCTTCCTTTTCAAGGAGCCGGTCGAAACTCTGGCGAGTTGCGCTACGCACACCCTGCTCAAAAGCGAAGACCCGGCGCGGAACTTCTGTTCCGCGCCGGGTCGTCTCCGATCCGCAGTGGTGCATCAGTTGCGGACGGCGCCCATCAGCTCCTTCACGGCCCCGTGGGTATCGTGCTTCTGCTCCTCGAATTCGACGGCTGGTCCGCCCTCCCCTTCCATGCGGTCGAGGGCCTCACGGTCGGCGATCATGTGGACCGTCGGCAGGCTGGCGAAGTCGCCGCGGAGGACGCGCAGCGCCATCTTCTCCTGGTCGATCTCGCCGCCGGAGCGGAGGCCGAAGGCGTGGAAGAGTTCCCCGATCAGCGATTTGCGGCCGATGATGTACTGCATCAGCACGGCCCCGCCCACGATGGGCAGGATGAGCCAGTAGAGGTTCATGGTGAGCAGCGTCAGCGCCAAGCCCGTCACGATGACGACCCCCGCCGTGGCTTTCGCGGCCCGGCCGGCGGTCCATTCGGACTCGAGTTCATCGAGCCGCTCGGTGATCGCCCCCGGGCCGGCTTCGATGACCTTCTTCAGGCGGCATTCGAGCTTGGCTTCCATCTTCGACTGACAGGCCGCGCCACCCGACGGGGCCGCTGTGGAAGCGAGGAGAGAAGTCATGGTGTTCTCCGATCTTGGTCGTGGCCGAGTGTGCGTCGCATCCTGAGAGATGCCCGGCCGTCGAGGTGAGAGTCGGACAATCCTTGCGACTCCGGGTGGGAAGCCGCAAACGGTATGCCGGTGAGAAACCAGCATTTTCAGGGAATTGTGGGTTAAGGTGAGAAGTGCCGTTCTCAACCGAGCGCACGAAAAAAGCCTGCCGAGCGGCAGACTTCTCGGAGGTTGTCCAGACTGCCCGCATCAAGTGAGAGCGCGGGGCGTACGGTTGCCGAAGATCAGCGAGACGACGAAAAGCACGAGGAACACCATGAAAGTGATCTTCGCGGCCCACGCGGCCATGCCTTCGAGGGCGGTGAAGCCCATGACGGCGGCGATCAGAGCGATGACGAGGAATGCGATGGCCCAGCGTAACATGGGAGGCTCCCGTACGAGATTTTGAAGGACTCGGAATCCGACTCGTGAGTGGGAATTGCACCTCCCATGCCGTTGGCCGCGCGGATTCGCGAAGCGATGACGATATTTCATCCAGGACTTTGTAGACGCTGGACTGAGCAAATATTATCTCATCGATGAGAAGTTCAATGCCTCGAATTTCCTTGCGGGATCAAGGGTGAACGTCCGGTTTGGGGACTCACCGAAACTTCAGGGTCAAACGCAGTTGCCGATACCGGTTCATTACTTGCAGAACGCCGCTTCCTCTAGCATTCGGTGCGAATCGACCGTCCGCAGCATCCGCCAGTTCGATTGCGTCCAGTTCGTCCAGTTCGTCCGCAGCGTCCATTTCGTCCGCACAGGGGGTGGTACTCTCCGCGGACGCACAATCCGAAGGCACAGCCCCGACCCGGGGTGCCGTTGTGTTCCCGCGCTCCCCCGTCTACCATTGAGCATCCCCGATCGCGGAGCCGCCCGATGCCGACCGAACTCGAAACCCAGCACGGCGAACTCCAGAAGGCGACCGAACTCCTCGTCGCGTCGTACTCCGCCTGCGGGATGCTCCACCACCTCGGGCACCATCCGCTGCCCAACCGCCAGGCCGTCGCCGCGATCCTCGGCGACCTCACGGAACTCGTCTACCCCGGCTACGGCAAGCGCGAGAACCTCAACGCCGGGAACATCGGCTACTACGTCGGCGGCCTCATGGAGTCCGTGTACGAGGCGCTGCTCGAGCAAGTGAAGCGCGCGCATCAGCACGAGCGCTGCGAGGACGACGCCGATTTCAACTGCGACCGCGAAGCCCGCCGGACGGTGCTCGACTTCCTCCGCCGACTGCCGCACATCCGCGGCGTCCTCGAACTCGATGTCGAATCGGCGTACCGCGGCGACCCCGCCGCGAGCGGGCACCACGAGATTATCTTCTCGTATCCCGGCCTCGAAGCGATCACCGTCTACCGCATCGCCCACGAACTCTTCCGGCTCAAGGTGAAGTACATCCCGCGCATGATGACCGAGTTCGCCCACTCCAAAACCGGCATCGACATCCACCCCGGCGCGAACATCGGACCCGGCTTCTTCATCGACCACGGCACCGGCGTCGTCATCGGCGAGACGACCGACATCGGCGAGAACGTGAAGCTGTATCAGGGCGTGACCCTCGGCGCGCTCTCGTTCGACCGCGACGAAGCGGGCGAACTCGTGCACGGCTCGTACAAGCGGCACCCGACGCTCAAGGACAACGTCGTGATCTACGCGAACGCCACGATCCTCGGCGGTCAGACGGTGATCGGCGAAGGGTCGGTGGTCGGCTCGAACGTCTGGCTGACGAAGTCGGTGGCGCCGTTCTCGGTGGTGGTCCTCGACAACCCGCAGCACAAGGTGAAAGGCGTGAAGACCCGCACCGAAATGCAGGCCGAACTGATGTATCACATTTGAGAACTGCGGTATTCGAAGATCTCCCCTCTCCGGTGATCCATGCTCCGACTCCGGCTGGTCGCGCTCTCCTTTTTCGCCTTCTCCCTCGCCGCCGGCGTCCGCGCCGGAGTCGGTGACCCGCAAGTCGCCACCGACGACCCGTGGTATCCCGGCGAACTGGCCTGCTCCACGTTCCCTCGACTCTTCGCGACGCAGGCGGCCGCGTACAAGCGCGTCACGGGCCGCGAGTGCACCACCGATGAAGACAAGGCGCTCGCCGCGTGGCTCTGGCGGAACACCCACTACTTCCACGCCGAGGAAGGGGCCGAAGACCTCTGGGGCAAAGGATTCAAGAACGACGCCGACGGCCGCAGCCGGGAATACTGGACGGGCCTCTTCTCGCACGGCTACGGACTCTGCGGCACGACGCACGCCCAGTGGTGCGCCGAGATGGAGGTGTTGCTCGGTCACGGTCGGGGCCGCGACACCGGCTGCGCCGGACACAACTCCTTCGAGGCCTTCCTCAAGGGCGGCGCGTACGGAGCGGGCAAGTGGGTTCTCCTCGACAGCGACCAATCGTGCGTCGTCTTCGACCCTGAGGGAAAGCGTCTGCTCGGTTTGAAGGAGATCGCCCCGGACTGGAAGAAGCTCACCGACCGGAGCTTCAAACCGGAGCGCCAGCGCGGCTGGCTCATCTGCGGCCTGCACCCCTCGGACAACACGACCTACTCGGAGTACGGCACCGCCGAATACCTCGCGGGGTACGCAGGGCCGCCGCCGAGCGTCCACCTCCGTCGCGGTGAAACCTTCCGCCGCTACCTCGCACCGGGTCTGGAAGATGGCAAGACGTTCGCATTCTGGGGGCAGAACCTCAATCCATCCGGCGTCATCCCCGGCCCCGAGCGCGCCAACACCTGGGTCAATCAGCCCGACGCGATGTACAAGTCGAAGGCAGGCGTGGGACACAAACCGGGGCAGGCCCGCTTCGCGAACGCCGTCTTCACCTATCGCCCCGCCTTCGCGTCCGGCGACTACCGCGAAGGCGTCGTGAGCGAAGGGGCCGATCAGGTGACGTTCGAATTCCAGTCTCCGTACGTGATCGCTGCAACATCCGCGAACGCGAAGCCGTGGGGTATCTACGATGCGGGGGCGAAGAACGGTTTGATCGTCCGCGGAGCCGGTGACATCAAAGTGTCAGTGTCGGTCGATCGCGGCGCGACTTGGCACGACGGCGGCAAACTCGGCGACAATCCGGATCTCACCGACGCCGTCAAAGGCCATCGGCAGTACTGGATAAAGCTGCACGCGGGGCCGAAGGCGCTGGCCGCGAGCAAGCTCGCGATCACGACGGTCTGCGAAGCGAGCGCCGCGACGATGCCGCACTTGAAGGACGGCGGCAGCGCCGTCCGCTTTGAAGCGTCCGGCACCGCGGTCGTCTCGGCCGGGCCGACACTGCCGCAGGCGAACACGCACCTCGTCGAGGGCAAGTTCGGTTCCCCGGCGGTCACACTCGCGCTGACGACGCCGCGCGGCGAAGCGGCCACGGCGGTCTTCGCGGCCGCGCACATCCGGTCGAGCAACCCGCCCGATCCGGCGATCAAGTATCAGATCGAGGCGAGCGTCGACGGAGGCTCGACGTGGAAGCCCGTCGTGAAGGATTGGACGATCGCGCGGCAGAGAGATGAGCCGAAAGACTTCTGGAGCCAGAGCCTCTGCTGGGGCGAACTCGCCGACGCGGAGGCGGCGACGGCGGTGAAGGTGCGCTTCAAAAACAGCGGCGGCAAGCAGTACGCCCGCGCGGAGGTGCACCTGGCCTACAAGCTGCCGGAGCAAGACGCGACGAAGGTGACCTTCGCCTATTCCGATGCCACCGGCGATCACACGGCGGAGCACACCTTCGCCGACGCCACGGGTGATAAGCCGTGGATTGTGCCGACTGGAAAAAGCGTGCGGACGAAATGGGTCGAGTTCGCCCCGGTCGTGCGATAGGTTAGGGGCGACGAATGCCCCGGAATCGTTTGGCCCCCCGGCACCCGCCGGGTATCGTGAGGGGGTCGCATTCCGACTCCTCGGGAACCACCTCGATGCTCCTCCGATTCACCGGGATCCTCGTCGCCCTGCTCGCGCTGGCCTCCGCGCCGGCGGCCCGCGCCGATGGGCCCGCCGGCAACTGGAAGTACCGCTTCACCGAAGGCGAGACGTCCATCACGATGCTCTTCATGTTCTCCGAATCGGAGAAAAAGTG
>JAYVTJ010000020.1:0-1550 GCA_043774415.1 Fimbriiglobus sp.
TCGCCCACCCATTCCGGACGCGGTTGCACGGGATCGCGGAACTTCACCAACTGCGCCACGGCGTGTGCCGTTGTGTACGGCTCGGCAATGCCCTGCTGCTTGCGCAGATGCTGCTCGGACCCCGCGAGCGCGACGACCGCAGCCCCGAGCGCCGGGCCTTCGCTCGACACGAGCCGATCGAGCGGACGATCCAGCACGCTCGCCAAGATTTCGAGCATCAAGTCGGACTTCGCGATCCCGCCCGAGACCGTCACACGGGAGATTCGTTGTCCGGCCGATTCGTGTTCTTTCACCGCGAGCGCGATGAGGAACGCGATGGCTTCGAACGACGCCCGCAGGCGGATACCCGGATCGGTCGGTTCGCTCGGGAACCACTCGAAGCGCGGCGATTGGACACCGACGGAAGGTTCGGAAAGCACGAACGGCAGGACACCGACCGCGTTCGGCGGCACCGCCCGCGCGGCCGCTTCGAGCTTGGGCCAATCGGGTTTGGTACCGACGATGCGATCCAGAAACTGCGCGCCGTTGCTGTAGCAGCGCATCCAGAGGTACGGCCCCCAGTTCAGTTTCATCGCATCGAGAGTGCCCGACTGCGGCGGCGAATCCGACGACGAATTCACGACGGCCGAGTTGCCGAGGATCACCGCGACGTGACCGGGATCGGTCGCCCCACCGCCGACGAGACCGGCCGCTTGATCGTCGAGCGTCGGGAAGACGAGCGGCCGCACTCCGGCGGGCAATCCGCAATCCGCGGCGATCGATTCCGTGACGGGGCCGAGCGGTTCATTCATCCCGATCAGCTTCGGGAAACTGTTCCACGCGCGGATGCGGTGATCGGCATCCTTCAGCGCGTTCAGCATCTCCGGCTGCCAGCGGCCGGTGCGCAGATCGAGCATCCCGGTCGAAGCTGCGGCCGACAGACTGATGCGGTCGGAGTTCCCCGTGAGGTAACCGCCCGCGGCGGTGCCGTGCTGGACGAGCCGTGCCGTCCGCGCCCAATCGGCTTCGGAGAGGGTCGCTTCGTCCTTCACCAAGTGGCTGAGCGAATAGCGCACGGCCCACGGCCCGCCGGTGAGTTCGCGGGCGCGATCCTGACCGCCGAGTCGGGCCAGACCCTCCGCGTGATAGGCGCCGAGCGTCTGATCGTTCCAGCAGATCAACCGCCGGACCGGCGCGCCGAACGCATCGATGCGTCCCGCCGAGTGGTGCGTCGCCGAGATGCCGCCGGCCCGCCAATGCTCCAACCGCCCCGCAGCTTTCAACTGACCCGCGAGCATCCGCGTGCTGCACCGCACTTGCCCTTCGAGTTGGAGCAGGCTCAATTCCGCAACGCCGCCCTCCGTCCAGAGGTCGGTCGGCAATCGCGCTTCCGCGACGGTTTCGCCGGCGAGGTCGAAGGCGAGCGCCTTCACGGAGCCGGTGCTGAAATCCCAGCCGACGATGAGCGAATCCGGGGGGACGCAGCGGAGGGGTTCGGACATAGGTCACTCGTAAAATCTGGTTCCCCCTCTCCGCTTCGGAGAGGGGGTTAGGGGGTGAGGTCTGGCCTG
>JAYVTJ010000021.1:0-4127 GCA_043774415.1 Fimbriiglobus sp.
TTCGTGGCGTCCGGTGACGAGTTCCTCGAAGACCTTGCCGAGCATTTCGGGATCGACGGCGACTTCGACATCGAGCGGGTCTATGAGGGGTTGGAGAACGAGGTCAGCAAGGCGTTCCCCGACCGCCGGGTGACACTCGCACTGGTCGGCACCAAGCTCGACGTGGCGGGCCAAGCCAAAGATGTGGAAGAAGGGACGCAAATCCTCCGGCTGCTGCGGGCCAACGCGCCGGGCTAATCGGCCGCGACGAGCGTCGGCCAGTTGAACCTCAACGTGACCGTGCCTGCGGGCGGTGAGGCGAGCGAGAATGCCGATTCGGACAACCCCGGCCAGCAGACCCCGCCGCTCGAGCAGTTCCTCGCGGCGGGCGGAACGGATGTCATCAATCGGCTCGTGATTCCCGGCGAACAGCAGGTCATGCTGAAAGTGGTCGTCGCGGAAGTGAACCGGGCCGCGGCCCGGAGTGCCGGTTTGAACTTCAACATCACGAACAATCAGGGCATCACCGTTTTGAGTACGCTGCCCGGTCTATCGACCGTCACGTCGCTCTCGACGAGAAATTTCAACACGACCGTCGAGATGCGCGAGGGCCAGACACTCGCCGTGGCGGGGTTGATCCAGAACAATCTCGGCACGCAGTCGGCCCGAATCCCCCTTCTGGGCGACATCCCGTACCTCGGCCGCGCCTTCGATACCGACAACACCTCGTCGGCCGATCAGGAGTTGGTCGTGCTGATTATGCCGATGTTGGTCCATCCGATCGACTGCAAGGCCAAATCGCGGGCCGCGGCTTCGCTGATCGCGGCCGACAAGCTCAACATCGAAGTCGAGCGTATGGCGATCTTGGAGGAGTAAATTCGAGCGAAGCGACCTTTAGTCACCACTGCGCAAGGAGGTGGAGGCGTTACGATCATCCTCGAAGCCGCCGATGGTATTCGCACTGTCATGGATTAGATTGGGAACTTCCTCCGAAATCAGCAATCGCACGATCCTCCTTTTCAAGTCGCAACCGGACCAAGCTTGTTGGTTTAGCCGCGGAGATCGCGTTTACACGCCAGTGGAGGAAGCGCGGTAATCCATTGGCTCCGGCTGCGACTGAAAGTTGGGAAAGAATCTTGCGAATCGTCCGAACGACCGTCGGAAACCCTTTGCCTACAGGAATCGACCGCCAGCAGGACTTGATGCCGAACATAAGATTTCTGAGATTCTGGCGATTCAATGTGTCGATAGTACCCGGGATATCACTTTACAATGAGTTCCTAGTGTGACTGGAGCCACGCGACGATTGGTCCATTCGGCACGCTGGCTCGTCGCCGCTGTCGCCATCGTCTTGCCCGCATGTTCCGCTGCCGGGCAACGGATAGGGGATCGGCCAGTACCCTCTGTCGCCGGGACGTTCGTCGCAAGTATGTCAGCGATGTCCCCACTCCAAACCGAAGTCATCCCGGCAGAGGCCGAGTCCAGGGTGCCGGCCGTAGCCATGCCGAGCGATCAGGGATCGACTCACCCGATTACACTCCCGGCCGCACTCGCCCTCTCGAATGCCACTCCGCTCGATGTGCGGATCGCCGGCGAGCGCGTCCGCGTGGCCTCCGCCCAACTCGAGCGGGCGCGAGTGCAGTGGCTGCCGAACGTGACTCTCGGCGCGGATTACTTCCGCCACGACGGGCAGATCCAGGATATCGTCGGCAACGTCTTTCCGACGAGCCGCTCGTCCATCCTCCTCGGCGGAGGGCCGCAGGCGAGCGTCTCGCTGACCGATGCGGTCTACGCCCCGCTCGCCGCGAAGCAGGTGATCCGCGCCGTCCGCGCCCAAGCGGAAGCCGTGCAGAACGACACGACGCTCGCCGTCGCCATCGCGTACTTCGACGTGCAGCAAGCGCGCGGCGATGTGGCCGGGTCGGTCGAATCGCTGCGGCGGGCGGACGACTTGGTCGCACGGACGGTGAAGCTCGCTCCGGAACTGACGCCGGAAGTCGAAGTGAACCGGGCCAAGACCGAAGCGGCCCGCCGGCGCCAAGCCGTGGAGAGCGCCTACGAGCGCTGGCAGGTTTCGAGTGCCGAACTCACGCGCCTGCTGCGCCTGCCGCCCGGCACTCTCGTGGAACCGGCCGAGGAACCCTCGCTCATCATCGGCGTGATCGATGCATCGGTGCCCCTCGACGAGCTGATCGCCATCGGCCTCACGAACCGCCCCGAACTCGCCGCGAATCAGGCCATCGTGCAAGCGGCACTCGTGCGGGTGAAGCAGGAGAAGCATCGTCCCTTCTATCCGACGCTCGCCGTCCGGGGCGTCGGGTCGAACACGCCGGGACTGGCCGGCGGCTACTTCGGCGGCGGAGTGAACGGCGACGTGGGCAATTTCGGCTCGCGCTTCAGCGTCGATCTCCAAGCCGTCTGGGAATTGCAGAACCTCGGTTTCGGCAACCGGGCGCTCGTCCGCGAACGGGAGGGCGAAAGCCGGCGGACGCTGCTCGAACTGCTCCGCGCCCAAGAGTCGGTCTCGGCGGAAATCGTCCAGGCACATGCACAGCTCACGCGGGCCACCCGCCGGCTAAAGGCCTCGGAAGACGGCGTGACGAATGCCGTGCTCTCGGCGGACAAGAACCTCCAGGGCCTCGGGCAGACGAAGCGCGTGGGCGAGCAGCTCGTAGTGCTTTTCCGCCCCCAGGAAGCGGTCGCGGCCGTGACGGCGCTGGACCAAGCCTACCGCGACCACTCCGCCGCAGTCGGCGATCACAACCGGGCCCAGTTCCGGCTCTACCGGGCCCTCGGGCATCCGGGCCATGCCCTCGGCCAACTCGCGTCCTCGTGCCCGGCACTTCCGCCGACCCCGCCTCCGGTGCTAGAATCGAAGCCGCCGATCCCCGAACCGGCGATCGCCGCTTCGGCAACCACTCCGGTGCAAGATCGCTGGCGGGCGCGCCCCCTTCCGAGTCCGGCGAAATGAATCCGATCGACTTCGCCCTCCGCCGGCCCGTCACGATCATGGTGTTCGTCGCCGCGACCGTGTTCGGCGGGATGTTCGCCTACTCCAAGATGAAGGTGGACATCTTCCCGGCGCTGAACCAGCCGGTCATCTACGTCTGCCAGCCGTACGGCGGGATGGATCCGCAGCAGATGGAAGGGCTGATCGCGAACTACTACGAGTACCACTTCCTCTACATCAACGGCATCCACCACGTCGAATCGAAGAACGTGCAGGGCATGTCCCTGATGAAGCTCGTCTTTCACCCCGGCACCGACATGGCCCAGGCCATGGCCGAGACGGTGGGCTATGTGAACCGGAGCAGGGCCTTCATGCCGCCGGGCACGGTCAACCCGTTCATCATGCGCTACGACACCGGCAGCGTGCCCGTCGGCTGCCTCGTGCTGTCGAGCGAGACGAAGACCGTCGGCCAGATCCAGGATCAGGCGCTCTTCAAAGTGCGGCCGATGTTCGCGGCCATCGAAGGGGTGTCGGCGCCGCCCCCGTTCGGCGGCAGCCAGCGCACGGTCGTGGTCCGGGTCGATCCCGACCGCTTGCGGGCGCACGAGTTGTCGGCCGACGACGTTGTGAAGAAGCTCGCGGAGGGGAACAGTATCGCGCCGTCCGGGCAGATCCGCGATGCGACTCGGATGCCCTTCGTGACCAGCAACGCGATGGTGATCCAGCCGGCGGAACTCGGCAGTATCGAAGTGAAGCCGGGTGTCTTCCTGCGCGATGTGGTGAAGCGCGACCCCGTCACCGACAAGCCGCAGATCGACGACGCCAGCGACATCGCCACGGGGTACGCCCTCGTGAACGGGAAGCGCGCCGTCTACATTTTGGTAACTAAGCGGGCGAGTGCCTCGACGCTCGAAGTCGTGGACAATGTGAAGGCGAACCTGCCGAAGATGCAGGCCGAACTCCCGGACGACATCCGGGTGCGATTCGAGTTCGACCAGTCACCGCAGGTGACCGATTCGATGAAGGGGGTCGCGCTCGAAGGCCTGCTCGCCTGCGGGTTGGTCGGCCTGATGGTGATCCTCTTCCTGCGCGACTGGCGCAGCGCGATCGTCGTCGTGCTGAACATCCCGTTCGCCATCGTGGGGGCCATCGTCGCCCTCTGGCTCACGGGGCAGACGATCAATCTGATGTCCCTCGG
>JAYVTJ010000022.1:0-7760 GCA_043774415.1 Fimbriiglobus sp.
TCAGGCCGCAAAAATTGGTCATCGAGTTCTTTCACCTCCACAAATATTCGTTCAGTTCCTCGTACCGAGTTCATCTGGGCATCCGTGTACTAAATGGACAGTTTATGGCCGCGGCACTGAACGGTCCCGACAGTCATGCCTACACCTACATTGGCAGTCCCAATGGCTCTCGATACGCGTTCGATTTCGCTGACGATATCGCCTCGATCGAGCGCTGCTCAGCGGAGATCGCGCGGTGGTGTTCAGAGGTGGGGATCCCGTGGTTCAATCGTTTTCGGAATCCCGCTGCATTGCTGACCGAAAGTGATTCGCCACTAGACGGCACTGATGCTCAGCGCCTATTTGAAGCGATGGCAGGCCGCAGTGATCCGGACACTTGTCGCTCAACGAGGCAACTTTTTGGCCTGTGATTTCCCCCGGCGCAAGTTGCGAATTCCCATATCTGCAAAACAGCGAGGCATCCGTCGCTCACGCGTCCGGCTCGGAAAGATCCCCCTCCGCATCCGGGTTCGTCTTCATCACCTCTCGCAGCAGCACCGTCGCGTAGCAGCCGCTCGGCAGACTGAACGCCAACCGCAGCCCTGCCGGTTCCCACGTCGCGTCCAAGTCGTCGATGTAGATCAGATTGTGCCGGCGGGTGCCGCCCATGAGCTTGCCGAAGTTGGCGAACGACGCCGCGCTCAGCTTGTGATCCGCGAGCACGCTCGCCTCCCGCGCGGCCGCTTCCCCCGCCGCCGCGAACGTGTGCGTGCCGAACATCGGCCCGGCCGTCACAATCTCCTTCGCATCGAAGCGCGCCTGCTCCGTCGGCACATCCGATGTCACGAACAGCCCGCCGAAGGGCCACTTCGCCATCACATCGCCGGGGAGTACCTTGCGCAAAAGTCCGTCGAGCACGCGCCGGCCGAGGTAGTCGTTGAACAGCAGCGACTGCACGGCCGAGAGGGCGAACTTGTAGACGAACGGCCGGATGCGCTTCGGCTGCGTACCCGCGAGACACTGGAAGCCGAGATCGACGGTGCCGCCGCCCCGGCCGAAGCGCTGCGGCCCGTAGTAGTTCGGCATCCCCAGGTTCCGCAGGCGATCGAGCACCGCCGCGAGCGCCTCGGCCTTCGACGCATCGGCATCGCGGATCAGAATGCGGAAGCGGTTCCCCCGGCTGTGGCCCGTCTTCAACTTGTTCTGGTGCCGCGTGTGCTTCAGCAGCGTGATGCCGCCGCCGTCGAGCTTGCCGAGGTTCGGCTCGGCCCCCTGCGGCACGCTCACCCACTGCCGCGTGATGGCGTGGCGATCCTTCAGCCCGGCGACGCCGACGGAGTTCACCGGCACGTTCAGGCGCTGGGCGATGGTGCGGGCGAAATGCTCGGGGCCGACGCCGACTTTTTGGATCCAGAGGAAGACGTGCTCGCCGTGACCGAGGGGTTCGTAGCTGGGGATCTCTTCGACTTCGAAATCGCCGGCCTCGACTTTGATGCGCCCGCCGACGCCGGGGAGGTCGTCGGTGAGCAGCGGCGGCAGGAAGAGATCGAACGGCATGGCGGGGTCACTCGCGGGGCAACGGGCCATGCCGTTTTATCGAGGATGCGGTGGTCCGCCTCAATTCTCGACGCTCAGCGGCCGCGCGGCTCCGATCCCCAGCAGCACGGCGCCGAAGCCGCTGCGCCGGAGTTGCAGTGTCGGACCCAGTACGGGCGCTTCGGCGCGGGCCGTTTCGTCCCCGGTGCCGGAGTCGAGTTGGAGGACGGTCGCAGTGCCCGTGAAGAGCGCTTGCATCAGGGTGATCGCGAAACCGGGGACGCGCTCGGGTGCGGGCCACTCGGCGAAGCGGCGGAAGAGGCGCGGCAGCACGTCGGCGAGTGGTTCTTCGGGGATCGGCTCGCGGGTCCAGAGCAGCGGCCCCCGGTCGGTGACAGTGGCTTGCCAGTGGACGCCGGACGCGAGTCCGCGGGTCCAGAACTTGCCGCCGCCGGTGCGCGGCCAACTGGCGATGCCGCCCGGATAGGGGAGGTAGATCCGCCCGGCATCGGCGACCGCGTCGGCAAGCGTCGCCCTGTGACCGGGCACCCGGACTGTGCTCTTCGCATCGCCGGTTTTCGCATCGAGCCGGACCAATTCCGGCCCGTAATTGCGGGCGATGAGGGCATAGAAATCGGCGCCGAAGGCACGCACTTCCGGCGCGGCCCCGGTGAGGCTCGTTTCCCCTTCGGCGTCGAACTGCCAGAGCTGCCGATTGCTGCGCAGATCGACCGCCGCGATGCGTCCGGCCCCGTCGGGAATCAGCGCCGATCCGCCGCCGGTGAGCGCGGGGGGCATCGTCCACGGGGTGAGGCAGGTCGGTGCGGTGTGCAGCACGCGGCCGGTGTCGGCGCTCAGCGTCCAGCGTTCGCCGTCGCTCTTCTGGATCAGCACGACATCCCCGGCCGCGAGGAAATGCGGGCTGAACGTGGGCGTGCCGGCGGTGGCGAACTCGCGGAAGCGCGACCGGCCCAGCGGATCGCGCAGCCAGGCGACGGCGCCCGTGCCGGTGTCGAGCGCGAGGACGCAGCGCGGTCCCAAGCAGGCGACGAAGCGCGAGCCGACGAGGGCGCCGCCTTCGAGAGAAGCTTCCGAAGTCGGCGTATCGAACCGCCAGCGGATTGCGCCGTCGGCGGCCTTGACCGAGACCACCGCGGAGCCGCCCCACGCGATCCAGTGACCGTCGTCGAACGCGGCGCGGAGCAAGCGAGCGGGAACCTTCAGCGCCGCCTTCCAAAGGGGCTTCGAGAGATCGACGGGCCAGCCCCAGAGCGTGGCGCCATCGCAGACGAGGACCGTACTCGCGTCGCCGTCCGCGAGTTGCAGCGGCCAACTGCCGGGCGGGAGTTCCCGGGCCGCGCCGAACGCGAGATCCGCGCGCGGCCACTCCCACGGTTCGCTCGCACTCGGCTTGCGGGCGGCGCTGCGGTATGGTGGCACATTTTCCGTTTGGACCAGCGTTTGCGGTCGAGTCGGCGGCGCCGACTGCTGCGGATCGAGGACGTAGCCCCAGAGTTCCGTCGGCGTGGCGACGAGTAGCACGCCGTCGGCGTACGCCAAGTTCCCGTGCGGCTGGCCTTGCGGCTGGACGCGCATGCTGCCATCGAGGAGCGACAGCGTGTTGAGATTCTGCTTCGTCGGCCAGAGCACGGAGTCTTCGGTCAGCAACCCGCGGCCGTAAGTCGCCAAGTCTCGATCATCGTGGTTCTTCCAGCCGCGCGGCTCTTCCGCCGAGCCGGTCGCGGTATCGTAGGCGCGGATGCCTTTGTGCGGGGCCGAGATTGTGACGACGACGCGGTTCCGCGCGACGCCGAGGATCTGTTCGACCTGCATCGGTCCGGCCTCCCACGCGGGCCGGCCGGAGTCCGCATCGAGCGCATACAGCTTGTCCCCCTCGGCCGGGGCGAAGAAGAGGCGACCGCTCGAGAAGACCGCCGGGCAGAGATCCTGCTGGGATCCGTTCGGCGGCGGCCGCTCGGCCGCGGGAGCGCGGAAGGCCCACGCGAGCTTTCCGGTGCCACGATCGAGCGCGGCGATCAGCCCCTGCGGCAGCGCGAGCACGACGTTGGATCCCGCGAGCGTGAGCACCTCGTGCCGGTGGCGCGGCAGGCTCGCGTCGGTGTCCGCGATATCGGCGACCCAGTTCGGCTTCGCGCCGGGCGGGTCGTCGTAGCAGGCGACGGCGTGGATTCCGCGGCCGCGCTCGTCGAGCCGGGTGAACGCGGCGAAGAGCTTGCCGTCGGCGACGAGGGGCGAACCCTCCCATGCGACCTTGCCCGGCTTGCCCGTCGGGGGTGCGAGCGTCGCGGTCGCCTTCAGGGTCGGCGCGGTCTTCGGCAGCGCCGCCGGATTCAGCGGTTGGAGTACGACGATGAAGCTGGCGGAGGTTCGCCCGCCGGGGATGTCCGTGCCGTTCGGCAGCGCCACGTTCCCGAGGCGGGCGTAGAGCTTGCCGGCGTGCGCCGTGAGGGTGAAGTCGGCGTCGAGCAGATTCGGCAGCGCGGTCTCGCCTTCTCCCAGCGAGGGGGCGTCCTCGAGCGCGCGGAGGTCGAAGGCGATGCGGCTCTCGCCCGTTTTCAGATCGAACGAGACGATGCGGCCGGCCTCGGCAATGTAGGCGCGGCCGTCGAGGACGACGGGGTGAAAGGCGAGCGTCTTCGCGGCGGGGAAGGAGGCCGGGCGGCGGCCCGGCTTCTCGCCGGGGCCGCGCGGGAGCGCCGTGCACCACGTCGGCTCACTCGCGCGGATCTTGGGCATCGGTTCGGAGACGAGGCCATCGCGGCTCGGGTTCCCGGCGAAGGTTGTCCAACCGCTCGGACCGCGCCCGACGCGCGGCACCGGCGGCGCCGCGAGGAGCTTGGCCAGAGTCTCAGCGAAGGTTCCATCCTGTCCCGCGAGGTGGCCGACAGCCTTCGGATGCTCCTTCGAGAAGAGCGCGAGGTCGGCCTTCGCCCGGTCGAGGTCGCCGGCGAAGATCTCGGCGAGCAGGAGCTTGGCCTTCGCGAGCGCGGGGTCGGTCTTCGGATTCGGATAGCTCAGTTCGCCCGCATCGGCCGCAGGGAGGAGCCAGCGCCACGTCTGTTCCGCGGCGCGGAACTCGCCGCGCTCGAAGAGCAGTTCGCCCAGCAGCAGGATGCCCTCTTCGGCCGGGCGGCTGATGAAGTAGCGGCCGAGGAGCTGGCGCAGCGGCGCCGGATCGCGGTCGCGCCGGCCCGCATCGAGGAGCTTCTTCGCCGGTTCTTCGAGGCGATTCTGAAAAGCCTTCAAAGTTTCGGGAGGCAGCGCCGCGAAGGATTGCTGCACGAGCCGGCGGGCGGGTTGGAAGTGGTTGTTCTGCACGAGGACGAGGTCGTCGCCGGATTCGTCGAGGATGCGCTGGAGGTCGTCGGCCGCTTCGGTGGCCTTGCCCGCGGCGAGCTTCTGCTGCGCTTCCGCGAGGCGCTTGCGCGTATTGGCGGCTTCGGTCTCGCCGCGCAGCCGCGCAGCCGGACCGGAAGATTGCGCCACCACGGGCGGAGCGAACAGGAGCAGCAGGAGGATCGGAGCGGATCGCGTCATAGGGACAGATTAGCAGAGGAGCCGACCGCGGTCGAAAGTTCCCGGTGCCGCCGCTGCAGGTTCGACGGTTCGCAGCGCCTCAGGGCGAGGCCAGCCGCTTCCGGAAGATCACCTGGTCGTCGCCGTCGCAGTAGAAGTCGCGCAGCGTCGCGGCTTCCTCGTAGCCGTGCTTCGCGTAGAAGCGCCGTGTCAGATCGTAACTCGGCAACCCGGACGTTTCGATCAGCAGTACCCGGCCGCCGGCGCGGGCGATGTCGGCTTCGACGTGCCGGAGCAGTTCGCCGCCGATGCCGCGGGCGTGAATTGCCTTCTCCACGAAGAGCCAGTAGAGGTGCCAAGTGCCGACGGTCATCGGCGTCGGCGCGTAGTAGGCGAAGCCGATCGGCTGGCTATCCCGTCCGTAGCTGATCGCAACGTGATCGCCCGTGAGGCCGGCGTGCCAGTCGTCGAGGAGTTCGCCCAAGATGTCGAGTTCGAGCGGCTTGAACACGCCCGTGCCGGCCGCCATCGCGATCAGCACTTCGGTTTCGCTTTCGAGCGTCGGGCGGATCATGCTCACTTCCCGCGCGGCAATTTGAAGAGGTCGCTCGTCATCTTCATGATGTAGAGGTTGTCCCCCTTCGCGTCGTAGTCGAGCCACGCCAGCCCGCCGCCTTTGAGTTCCTTCGGCACCGCGATCGGCTTCGCCCATGCCTTGCCGCCGTCGGTCGATTCGACGATGCCATCCGAGGTCAGTACGAACAGATGATCTTTCGTCTTGCCGAAGATGGGGCCGTACTGGGCGCCCTTGACTTCGCACACGGTCTTCCACGTCTCGCCCGAGTCGTCGGTGGCGATCAGCGCGCCGGTCACGAGCCAGTAGAGTTTCCCGTCGAACCACTTCGGCAGGGCGCGGGCGCCGTCGCGGCCGACGGGGGAGTAGTCGCCGCAGGGCGTCCACGTCTTGCCGCCATCCACGGTGCGCACGAGGCCCGGCTTCGGGCGTTCCTTCGTCTTCATCTCCGCGACGACGGCGGTGGTGCCATCGAAGACCCACGCCGGGCCGTAGCCCTTGCCGATGTCGGTGAAGGTCTTGCCGCCGTCGTGCGAGGCGATGAGCAGCTCTCCCGATTCGTGCTTCATCGCGATCACGAATTTGTGCTCGGGGTCGGTCCAGTCGATGGCGGCCCAATCGACGTGGGCCGTCTTAGCGTGCATCGCTTTCCAGGTGGCGCCGTCGTCGCTCAATCCCACGGGGGCGCCGTAGACGAGCGCCGTCAGCATCGTCTTGGTCTTGCCGGTGGGGTCGATGCTGAAGCAGCCGGGCGACTCGGTGCGGCCCTTCAGCTTGCCGTCGCCGAGGAGTTTGAAGGTCTTGGCGCCGTCGGTGGAGCGATACATGCCTTTGTCGCTGATGTCGATGAGCAGATCGCCGGTGGCGCGATCGATGCACATGCCGCTGAGGCCGCCGTAGCCGGCCTTTTCGGTCTTCGGGAACGTGCCGAGCATCGCCTCCCATTTGGGTTCGTCGGCGGCGCGGAGAGACGCGGCGGTGCAAAGCACGAGGACGAGGGCGAGGCGATACATGGTCGATCCCGGAGAGAGAGGGGTTGTCTTCGTAGGGTGGATCGAGTCTGCGATCCCCACCATCGGCGGTTCGTACAACGGTGGGGCTTGAAGACTCGACCCACCCTACCTGGCTACTTCGTGCCGATGCAGTGGAGGAACTTCGCCCCCTTGATGAACAGCTTGCCGCCGGCGACCGCGGCCGACGCCGAGCTTCCATCGCCGAGGTCGTTCGTCTGCTTCACTTCGAACTTCGGGCCGACGGGGACGACGATGCTCTTGCCGCCCGTTGCGAAGAGGAGTTCGTTTTCCGGCGTGAGGATCGGGCTGGCCGATTGATCGACGCCGCCGGGCAGACGTTCGCTGTAGACGACTTCCCCCGTGCTCAGCTTCAGGCACTTCAAGATGCCGGGGTTGTGCATGCGATAGATGTACTCCCCCGCGATGGTCGGTGAACTGTACCCCTCGGGGATGAGCGTCGTCTTCCACTTGAGCTTCGTCGTCAGATCCCCCTCGCCCGTCGGATCGACGGCGATTCCCGATCCGCCGCGACCATCCTCGGAGTAGACGATCCCACCGGCGAACGCGGGCGTCGGCACGTCCCCCTTCGCATTCGCCCACCAGACGATGCTGCCGTTGCTCGGATCGACGCCCTGGAGTTGATTCGACGAGGCGATGACGAGCTGCGGCTTCTTCGCGACTTCGATGAGCAGCGGCGTCGAGTGGCTGAAGTTCGATTTCGGCCGGGACTTTTCCCACGCCACGTCGCCGGACTTGGCATCGAAGGCGATGAGCCGGGACTTGTCCGGCTTCGTCCCGTCCGCGAGGACGAGCACCGTCCCCTTGAACAGGACGGGGCTGGTGCCGATGGCGACATCCCACGCGATGGGGAGGATCTCCTTCCGCCAGACTTCCTTCCCCTCGAAGTCGAGCGCCGCGATGACCGACGACCCGAACAGGGCATAGACGCGCTCGCCGTCGGTGGTCGGCGTCGGCGCCGAGTAGCCGCCGCGCAGGTCTTTGAGCTTCCACGGGCCGGGCTTCACGGCGATGTCCCAGAGCTTCTTGCCGTCGGCGACGGCATAGCACGCCACGCGGTGCTCGGGGTACTCGCCCTTATCGACATCCTTCGGCCAGTAGAC
>JAYVTJ010000023.1:0-2126 GCA_043774415.1 Fimbriiglobus sp.
GGGGTGGGCTGGGTTCGGCATGAGGCGTTTGTTCGTGCAGTCGGCGACCAAATCGGTTGATTCCAGAAACGTCTGCCCCAACAGCACTTCATTGCCCAACACCAGTGCTTCTTCGAGCGTCCTTCGACCGAGATACTGGAAGAGAATTCCTTCGCTGACTCCCACTTCTTCCGTCCGGCCGTCGGCATACTCCGCAACGCGGGTTCCGGTCAGACCCAGGCCGAGCTGTTCAAAAATAAACGGGGGGATCACCGATCGGACTGCGCCGGTATCGACGAGCGCATCCGCCTCGTACGAGCGAATGTTCTTCTTCGCCAACTTCTTCATCCGGTGCAATGCGACGTCGGTCGCATTGGTCAGCAGCACCTTCACTCGGATTTCGCCCATGTCCCATTCCTCGCGGCCGTTCCATTCACTTCACTTTGTTCACCGGCTGATCGGGGTGGGCCGGATTCGGCACCAGACGCCGGTTGGCACAATCGGCCAGCAGGTCCAGCTTTTCGAGGATCGTTTGCCCGATCAGCACTTCGTCGCCGAGGATGAGCGCATCATCGGCGGTATCCCTCCCCATGATGTCGAATAGAATCGGCTCCGTGATGCCGACAGTTTCTTGACTACCGTCGGTGTGTTCCGCCACGCGCTGCCCGTGAATGCCCACGCCCAGCGCATCGACGACGTGCTGCGGAATCACGGAACGCACTGCGCCGGTATCGACGAGCGCATCCGCTTCGTACCGGCGGATCTTCTTCTTCGCCAGTTTCTTCTGCCGGTGAAGCGACTCGTCCGACGCATTCGACAGCAAGACTTTGATGCGAATTTCGCCCATATCGATACCTCCACCGGTATTGTACCCCGCTAAAACTGCTTCAAGAAGCGCAGGTCGTTCTGCCAAAAGAGCCGGATGTCGTCGATGGCGTGCTTCAGCATCAGCATGCGCTGCGGGCCCATGCCGAAGGCGAAGCCGGTGACCTTGTCCGGGTCGTAGCCGCCGTTGCGCATCACCGTCGGATGGACCATGCCCGCCCCCAGAATCTCGAGCCAGCCGGTCCCCTTCGTCAGGCGGTCCCGGTTCGGATCCTCCTTCGGCCAATCGATGTCCACCTCGATGCTCGGCTCCGTGAAGGGGAAGTAGCTGCTGCGGATGCGCACCTGCCGGTCGGGTCCGAACATCCGCCGGGCAAAGGCCGTGAGCGTCCCTTTCAGGTCGGCCATTGTCACCCCTTCTCCGATGACCACGCCTTCCACTTGCAAGAACTGGATTTCGGAGCGCGTGCTGATCGCCTCGTTGCGGTAGCACATCCCCGGCAGAATCGCGCGGATCGGGTTCGGGGCCATCGCCCGCATCAGGTGGATCTGCCCCGGCGAGGTATGCGTGCGCAGGATCTGGCCGGGGACGGTCGTGAAGAAGGTGTCCCACATGTCGCGGGCCGGGTGGTGCGGCGGCATGTTCAGCAGCTCGAAGTTCATCTCGTCGGTTTCGACCTCGCGGCTGCGGTAAACCCGGAAGCCGAGGTCGGCGAAAATCGCGGTGATATCGCGCAGGATCTGCGTCGCCGGGTGCAGGCGACCGGGCGTGAGCGCGCGGCCGGGGAGCGTCACATCGAGCGGGTTCGCCGTCAGCCCGGCTTGGAGCGCCGCTTCTTTCGCGATGGCGAGCGCGGCGGCAAACGCTGTTTCGAGTGCGAGTTTCAGGCGGTTGGCCGCTTGGCCGTAGTCCTTGCGCTCGGCCGGCGCGATCTTCCCGATCTTGGCGAGTGCGGCTTTCACGCTCCCGCTTTCGCCGAAGCGTTTGGTGTTCCACGCCCGCAGCGCCGGTTCGTCGGTGCAGCTCTGCAATTCGGCAAGCCCCTGCGATTCGAGTGCGTTCAGTTCATCCGTCGCCGTCATCGGTTCGTCTCCTGATTCGTGAGTTCGTTGTATCGACCACAACCGCGTCGAAACGCAGTCTCTCCCGACAGCCGGGTGCGCCAATCCTTTCTGGCATCGGAGAGATCTCGGGAAATGCCGCAAGTCGTTGGCGGGCCTGACACGTACCGAAAATCGGCGCGTGATTCCGATCGGGGGTGCCGCAGCGGCGTCGAAATCATCCCCGGTGGGGATCGCTCACCGGTGCCAGAATCCGTTGG
>JAYVTJ010000024.1:0-1606 GCA_043774415.1 Fimbriiglobus sp.
CGCGGGATCTTTCGTGAACGGCTCGGCCGTGCCGCGCGCTTCCTTAAGCTTGCCCATCCGGATTTCGATCTCGGCCTGATCGGCCCGGGCGCGGGCGGCCCAGTCGTCGAGCTTCTGCCCGGCGAACCAGTTCTTCGCTTCCCCGAACCACTTGAGGCTCTCGTTGAACTTGGAATCGGCCGCCTGCTTCCGCGCGTTGATCTGGTTCGGGTCGGCCGCCGGCTTGTCCATCTCCCGGAGGCCGAGGATGCGCTGGGCGACCGCCAGGTGGTACATCGCGTGGCCGCGCTCGGCGAAGCCGCCGTCGTTCGCGGCCGGCGTCAGGTTCTCGACGGCCTTGGCGAAATCGACATCGGGGCTGCTGAACGCGATGAGCGCCAGCCCGAAGCGGGCACCGGACCCGAACCGCGTGGCTCCGAACTTCTGCACGACCTCGTTGAAGCGCCCGGCCGCGGCTCCGAAGTCGCCGGCGTTGTAGGCCTTCTGCCCGGCGACCAGAGCCTGCTCGGCTTGCTGGTCGGGCGTCATCGGCTGCTGGGCGGCGACCGGCCCGGCGGAGAGAGCGACCGCGAGTGCGAGGACGGCGAGTCGGCCGACTTGAGGGAAAGCTTGCATGGAGAGAATCGCTCGTGGGGCGGGAGACGGCACATCCGGCAATCTCGACCCGGATATTGTGGGCGCAAGCCGGGGGACGTGTCAACCGGGCAAACTCGGGGAATCTTTGGTACCGTGATCCGCATCCCCCGGAGGTGCCCCGCCATGCCCGACTGGCTCGCCCCGTTCGATGCGGCGCTCCCCCTCGACCGGGCCAGCACCATCCCGAGCGCGTGGTACACCGACCCCCGCATGCACTCGCTCGAACGGGATGCCGTGTTCGGCAAATCGTGGCAGTGCGTCGCCCGGACGGAGCAACTCCGGGAACCGGGCCGATTCGTCGCGTTCGAGTTGGCCGGGGAGCCGATCCTGCTCGTCCGCGGTGCCGACGGCGTCCTCCGCAGCTTCTTCAACGTCTGCCGGCACCGGGCCGCGCCGATCGCGAACGAACCCGAAGGCTGCGCCGCAAAGCTCCGCTGCCGCTACCACGGCTGGACCTACGACCTCGCGGGCAAGTTGATCGGCGTCCCCGAGTTCGGCGGCGCCTGCGATTTCGACCGCGCCGATCACGGCCTCGTTCCAGCCGGAGTCGTGACGGAGTGCGGGCCGTTCGTCTGGCTTTCCTTCAGAGCCGGAAGCGTGAGCGACGCCTGCATCCGAACACCGTTTCCGGATGCGTTCGGGACTTCGAAAGGTGGCGTCGCTCACGTTTCCGGCTCTGAAAGAGATGCCTCGGTCTCGGAGAACTTCGCCCCTTTCTGGGGGGCGATGGAGTTCGACGGCCTCGTTTGGAAGGCCCGCCGGAGCTACGACCTGAACTGCAACTGGAAGGTCTACGTCGATAACTACCTCGACGGCGGTTACCACATTCACACGGTCCACCCGGCGCTCGCGGGGGCCATCGATTACGCGGAGTACCGCACCGAAACTTTCGCCCTGTGCAGCGTGCAGAGCGCGCCGCTGAAGCCCGCGCCGGGCGATGTGGGCGGCACGCGTACCGGCGCTGCCGCGT
>JAYVTJ010000025.1:0-1927 GCA_043774415.1 Fimbriiglobus sp.
GTAGCCGACCTTGTTCAGGAACCCCTCGGCGTCCGGCTCGCTCTCCAGGATGCCCGGCGAGTTCGCACCGCCATACAGCCCGAAGAGGAACGGGTTGTAGGGCCGCTGCGAGCCGAAGACGATGACTTCGGAGCCGCGCTCGCGGAGGTAGGCTTCGGCGCGGCGGACGAGTTCCCGGCCGATGCCGCGCTTGCGGAACTCGGGCCGCACGACGACGCAGCAGATGACGCCGCCGCGCGGATCGAGGGCCGTGCGCGCATCGTTGGGGCCGAACCCGGCGAGGGCGAAGCCGGCGATGCGCTTGGTGTCGGGTTCGACGGCGAGGATGAGGCCTTCGCGGTCGAAGTAGGGCTTGCTGAGGATCCAGCGGTCGATGAGGCTGGCGAGGCGAAGGGGGTACGAACCGCGGCCCGCGAGTGCTTCGTTCCACACTTCCACCAGCGCGGGCGGATCATCGTTGCGGAAGGGGCGATAGAGCATGGGTCACGACGGTGGCGCTGCGGGCACGGCGGGCTTCGCCTTACGATAGCCCCCACCCCCGGCGAATGGAAGGGATTATCCGCCGGTGCGCGGCGGAAATTCGGGCCGACGCTCACCCGCGCCGTCTCCGCCGGATTAAGATGGTGGTATGACCCGCACCGCCTGCGCTCTTTTGACGCTCCTTCTGCTGAGTCCACTCGCTTCGGCGCATCCGCTGCTCCAATGCGAATTCGACCGTAAGATCGCCGTGCGCCTCGAACCCGGCGCGGTCGATGTGCGCTACACGCTCGAACTCTCCGAATGGTCGATGGCCTTCGACGGAACGACGATCCTCAAAGATGCGGACTCGCAGGGGATCACCGGCGAACGGGCTTATTCGAAGCGCTATGCCGTGCGGAAGGCCCAGTTTATCGCCGATGGATTGATCGCACAGTTGAACGGTGAAACACTGAAGTTCGCCCCAAGTGGAGAGATCGTGATCGACCTCGAAGGGATGAGCAAGAACATCATGTTGACGTTCCACTTCCGCGCGAGCTATCGGCCGAATTCGGCCATCGACAACTCGTTGGCGTTTGCGGATCACACCGAGTTCGTCGACAAAAACGGTTCGAAGACGCCTGACCCCCAAGGGGCGATCCACCTGACCATCGATGAGTTCGAGAAGAAGAGCGACAAGCTGACGATGATCGATGCGGACTACCCGGAGCGCTACAACGGCCGACCGCTGAGCCAAATCCCGGCCGGGGAGGAACTCGCCCGGCGCACGTGCAGCGCCAAGTTCCGCGTGCCCGCCGGCGCGGCGCCGGCCGAACCCGCACCCATACAACCGCCGACCGTGACGCTCGCGCCAGACGACCGGAGCACCTTCGCCAAGATCCACGACCGCGGCCTACTCGCCCTCTTCGAATCGGAACTCGGCCTCGGAATCGTGCTGCTCCTCGCGGCCGGGTTCGGCGCGGCCCACGCCTTCACCCCCGGCCACGGCAAGACGATGGTCGCGGCCTACCTCGTCGGCGAGCGCGGCACCGTCGGCCACGCCGTGGCGCTCGGACTCACCGCTACGCTGGCCCACACCGGCTCGGTCATCGGCGTCGCCATCGCGCTCTACGCCGTCTACGGCAACGCCGCCCCCGCCACCGCGCAGGGCTGGCTCATGTTGGCCGGCGGACTGCTGATCTTCCTCGTCGGCTTCTGGCTCTTCATCCAGCGTCTCCGCGGTCACGCCGACCACGTTCACCTGTTCCAAGATCGTCCGACCGCCCGCGTCGGCTGGCTGCGCGTCGTCCTCCTCGGCCTCGGCGGCGGCATCATCCCCTGCTGGGATGCCGTGCTGCTCTTCCTCGTCGCGATGGCACAGGGTCGCATCGGCTTCGCCATCCCGCTGCTCATCGCCTTCAGCACGGGGTTGGCGCTCGTGCTCGTGCTGCTCGGCATCGGCGTCGCCATC
>JAYVTJ010000026.1:0-5652 GCA_043774415.1 Fimbriiglobus sp.
CACGAGAAGATCGAGTTCTTCTCCAGCGGTCTCGAAGGGGCGCTGATCTTCGTCGCGGGGCTGAGCACCGCGTGGTACGCGGTCGGGCGTTTGATCCACCCGCAGGACCTCGACCACCTCGACCTCGGCATCGCCCTCACCGTCGCCGCGACCGCGATCAACTTCGCCGTGGCCGTCGTGCTGCTCCGCGTCGGCAAGAAGCACGGCTCGGTGATTCTCGAAGCCGACGGCCACCACCTCATGAGCGATGTCCTAACGTCGCTCGCCATCGTCGTCGGCCTCGGGCTGGTCGCGCTGACCGACGTCAAGATGCTCGATCCGCTGCTGGCGCTGCTCGTCGGGCTGAACATCCTCCGCACCGGGTTCAAGTTGGTGAGGCGGTCGTTCGATGGGCTGATGGATCGCGCGCTCCCCACGGGCGAACAGGATCGGCTGAAGGAGGGCATCCGGGCGAATCTGCCGGCGGGGTGCCACTTCCACCACCTGCGGACGCGGCAGGCGGGCCGGCGGAAGTTCCTCGACTTCCACCTGCTGGTGCCGGGAACGTGGTCCGTGCAGGCGGGACACGCTCTCGCCCACGAGATCGAAACGAAGCTGCTCGAGTTCGCCGACGAACTCGAGGTGACGATCCACGTCGAGCCGATCGAAGACGAGAGTTCGTGGGAACCGGCCGCGCTCGCGCGCCTGGGGGAAGCGGTCGATGTCCCGACCGGGAAATGACGGGATCGCCGGCGGACATTTCCGAACCTTTTTCCGAATCGCACCGCGCGGATCGCGGCACCGAGTTATCCTGAATCCATCGCCGTGGCCCATAGGGTGCCGAGATGGAAAGCGCGATCCTCCAAAACCTGAGCCGAGTCGGCGCCGAATGTGTCCCGGCCGAAGCCTACCGCCAACTGGTGGAGGGTCTGGCGGACGAAGCGCTGTTTCTGCTCGACGGGCGCGGTCGCATCGCGAGCTGGAATCCGGCGGCGGAGCGCATGACCGGCTACGGGGCCGACGATCTGCTCGGGCGCGGATACCCCGGTTGCGATTTCCGAGTCTGGCTCGGCGCGCCCCTCACCGAACGCCAGCTCCTCCGCCGCGACGGCACCGTATTCTGGGTCGCCGTCGGCGTTACCCGCATCGACCTGCCGTCGGCCGATTTCCGCGGCTTCGGTGTCCACCTCCGCGATCTCGCGCACCGGAAGAAAGCCCAGCAGGTCATCGGCCGCTTCGAGAGTCGCCAGAGCGAGCAGACGCTCGTCCTCGAACGGATCGCGGCGGGCGCCCCGCTTCCGGATGTGCTCCGCGACATCACCGCGCTGATCGAATCGCAGATTCCCGATGCGATCGGTTCAATCCTGCTCCTCGATCGCGATCGCGTCCACCTCCGGTCGGGATCGGTCGCGAGCCTGCCCGAAGCGTTCAGCCGGGCCATCGACGGGATCGCGATCGGACCGGGTGTCGGCTCGTGCGGCGCGGCGGCGCACTTGGGCAAGACCGTCATCACCCCCGACATCGCGACCGATCCGCACTGGACCGGCTATCGCGGACTCGCGCTGAGCCACGGGCTGCGCTCCTGCTGGTCGGTGCCGATCTTCACCTCGTCCGAAGGGGACACCCCGCATCGGGGGGCGGTCCTCGGCACGTTCGCCATCTACAAGCGCGTGACCTCGCACCCCGATGCTGACGACGAACGGGCGCTCGCCGTAGCCGCGCACCTCGCCGGGGTCGCCATCGGCCGCGAGCGGGCCATCGAACTGATCCGCGAGAGCGAGACGAGCTACGCGATCATCTCGGAGATCACCCGCAGCATCACGTTCGGCCTGCGGATCCGCCCCGACGGCGGTTCGACCGTCGAGTGGGCGCGGCCGCAGTTCGGGCTGCTCAGCGGGCGCTCGCTCGATGAGATCCGCCGCCTCGGCTGGGAGACGCTCTTCGATCCGGCGGATCGCCCGCACGTCCGGCGGCTCATCGACCGGATGCTCGCGGGGGAGACGGTCCGCGGCGAACTGCGATTGCTCACCAAGGCGGGCGAATCGCTCACCGTCCTCATGCAGGGGAAGCGGCTCGAACCGGGCCTGATCATCGGCGGGCTGCTCGACATCACCGAATTGAAAGCGGCCGAAGCCGCGCTGCTCCGGCGCGAAGAAGATCTCCGCCAAGCGCACAAGATGGAGGCCGTCGGCCAACTCGCCGCCGGCATCGCCCACGATTGCAACAACCTCCTCACGATCATCAACGGCTTCGGCGAACTGCTCCTGAGCAAGATCGCGCCGGGCCAGCCGAATCGGGCGGCGGCGGTCGCCATCCGCGAGGCCGGGGATCGCGCCGCCGGGCTCACGGATCAATTGCTCGCGTTCAGTTGCAAGCAGATCCTCGAGCCCGTCGCGCTCGATCTCAACGCCGAAGTGACGCGATCCCTCGAAATGCTCGCCCGGCTCATCCCCGAGAACATCCGCATCGTCTCCGAGTTGCATCCGGCGGCCGGCGCGGTGAAGGCCGACCGCACCCAGCTCTCGCAGTTGATCGTGAACTTGGTCGTGAATGCCCGCGACGCCCTGCCGCACGGCGGCGAAATCGCGGTGCGTACACGGGCGCAAGAAACCGGCTGCGAGGGAAGCTTCGGCGCCTTCTGCGTCGCCGATACGGGAATCGGCATGAGCGAAGCGATCCTCGCCCGCATCTTCGACCCGTTCTTCACCACCAAAGGCGTCGGCCACGGCACCGGCTTGGGCCTGGCCGTCGTCCACGGCATCGTCGCCCAGAGCGGCGGGTCGATCCGCGTCACGAGTCGACCCGGAGCCGGCGCCGCGTTCGAGGTGCTCCTGCCGAGCGCGGGCGGGGAACCGACCGAAGTCGCCGCCGCCCCGCTGCGGGAATCGCCGGCCGGAGGCACCGAGACGATCCTCCTCGTGGAAGACGATCCGGGCGTGCGCGAGATCGCCAAGATCGCCCTCGAGATGCACGGCTACCGCGTCCTCGCCGCCGGGGACGGGAAGGCGGCGCTCGCGCTGGCCGGCGCGCGGATCGACGCGCTGCTCACCGATGTGATCATGCCGGGCATGGGGGGTCGCCAACTCGCCGAGGCCATGCGGGCACTGCACCCGGCCATCCGGTTGCTGTACATGAGCGGCTACACCGACGGCGAAGTCCTCCGCGATGTCGGACCCCATGACGCGTTTTTGCAGAAACCCTTTACACCGCAGGTGCTCGCCAGGAAGATCCGCGATCTGCTCGATGGCCCGGCTTGACCATGCAGCCGCCCCGATCCGCGTTCTCCGATGCGCTCGTCCTCACCGGCCCCACGGCGTCGGGCAAATCGGGCGCCGCGCTCGAACTCGCCGGGCGGCTCGGATGCGCTATCGTCGCGATGGATTCGATGACGCTCTACCGGGGCATGGACATCGGCACCGCGAAGCCGACGACGGAGGAGCGGGCGCGCGTTCCCCATTACCTCCTCGATATCCTCGACCTGTGGGAATCGGGCAGTGCCGCGGGGTGGCTGCGCGAAGCGGCGGTCGCCTGCGGTGAGATCCGCGCGGGGGGGCTGCGACCGCTGTTCGTCGGCGGGACGCCGTTCTTCCTCAAAGCGCTGCTGCACGGGCTGTTCGACTCCCCCGCAATCGACCCTGCCATCCGCGCACGATTGGAGGCCGAGGCTGCGCCGCCCGAGGAATTGCATGCGCGGCTCGCATCCGTCGATCCGGCCGCGGCGGAGCGATTGCACGCCAACGACGTCCGCCGGGTGATCCGGGCGCTGGAAGTGTTCGAGGGGACCGGGACGCCCATCAGCGAATGGCAAGGATCGTGGAAGGAGACGGCTCTGGCGATCCCGGTCGCCGCGCTCGATTGGCCCCGCGAGGCGCTCAACGAACGCATCGATGCGCGCATCGATGCGATGCTCGCGGCCGGCTGGCTCGACGAAGTCCGGCGGCTGCGCGAGTCGCCGAAGCCGCTGAGCCGCGAAGCCTCGCAGGCACTCGGTTACCGCGAGCTCTTCGCATTCCTGGATGGGGCGGCGGAGTGGGATGCGACCGTGGCGAACATCAAGCTTCACACGCGCCAGTTTGCCAAGCGCCAGCGGACGTGGTTCCGCGGATTGAAGGAATGCGTGCCGGTGTCGAGCGAAGGAGACGGTGTGGCGGAGCGGGTGCTGGCGGCGTGGGGCAAGGCCTAGCGCCCGCGCGAAAAGTCGTGCGCCGGGCGCACGGAATCCGTGCGGCGCAGGACATTCGAGTTGCCGATTCGGTTCGGGTGGGCAATCGTGTAGTATGGTACTGACAGGACTCTCGGCTCTCCGGTTTCGGGGTGGTTATGGCGAACGTCACATTCCTCGTGCTCGAGGGCGTCGATAAGGGGCGCGTCTACCGCCAGCTCACGGTCCCGGTCACCATCGGCCGCGAAGAGGGCAACGCACTGCGCCTCAACGACGAGCGCGTCAGCCGGTATCACGCCAAGGTGCAGACCGAAGACGGCGACGTGATCCTCACCGACCTCGAGAGCACCAACGGCACCCGCGTCAACGGTTCGACGATCCAGATCCGCCGGCTGCGCGCCGGCGACCAGGTGTCCATCGGCCGTACGCTGCTCCTCTTCGGCACCATGGAGGAGATCGAAGCGCGGCGGACGGGCAAGGGCTCGCCCATGCAGGAGAACGGCGTCCAGACGATCCAGGCCGGGGAACTCGCGGCCGCGGGCCGGGCCTCCGATTCTTCGCAGGCTTCATCGTCGCGCCGTGTCGAGTACGCCCCGACCGAATGGCGCGCCCGGGACGAGGATGTGCCGCCACTGCCGCAGAAGCTCAGCGGATCGCAGTCGGCCCGCCTCGCGGAGATCTTCGACTACCTCCACCGCGGTCTGACGACGGCCGTCGAGAATATCGACGCGAACGAAGACGGCACCGAAGTGACCCTCGGCTTCAACGAATGGCAGACGGTGCAGGCGGTGCAGTTGCTGCTCGCGCGCTACACGCGCTCCATCGGCGAACCCGAAGACCTGTAGAGTTCAGCCGAGTTCGTCCAACGCGAATTGACTCCACGTCTCGAATTCGTTCCGTTCGTCTCGCAATTGCGCGAGCGGAGCGAATCCCGCATCGGCGAGAGCATCTTCCTTCGGCGATGCGTGCGCTTCCGCGAGTTCCCAAACGTGGACCACGCCCAAATGGACGCGGCCGACGAGTGTGCGCGGATCGTGGATGAACCCGAGCAATCGCTCCGAGACGACGGCCGCGTGCGTCACTTCTTCGAAGACTTCGCGGTACATGCCGGTGGCGTAGGGGTCGCTTCCCCCGGCCGCGTCGGCCAGTGAAATGTGCCCACCGATGCCGAGGGAGCGCAGCGCCCGCAGTCGCGCTTCGGTGCCACTCGCCCCGCGGCGATAGTGGAAGATATGCGTGCCGCACTTCAGCACGACGTACGGAATGAGCTGGAGCAATTCGGGATCGTTTTCGCAATCGGAGCGAGCATGGAAGCGGTACTCCGCCGGATCGAGGAGGGCCGTGCGGTAGGTGGCGTCGGCCGGTCGGAAGCCCTCGAAGGCGCCGAGTTCGGCGAAGTGCGAGTCGGAGATGCAAAGCACGTGCTCGTCGAGGGGCATGGAAATACGCTCGCAGTTCGGCTGGTTCGTTAGCCCGACGCGCCAGCGAGGGATGATCGCTACCTCGCTGGC
>JAYVTJ010000027.1:0-3494 GCA_043774415.1 Fimbriiglobus sp.
GCCAACGGGAGCGCGTCTTGGGTATCGATGCCGCTGACCATCCAGGACCCGAGATCGACCCGGTCGTCGACCTTCGCCGCTTTCCAGAGCTTCTTCAACACGGCGTCCGAGGGCTCGTTGTCCAGAGTGGGGTCGTCGACCTCGTCGAAGACCGGCTTGTAGCTGGAATATTTCCACTTGTACATCATCCTGCAGCTGGCGAGCCAGCATGTGGCGGTGTTCTGCTGCTGAATCATTGTCACCGGCGGTGAGCAGTTTGTCATCTGGCCCATGGGGCACTCCACTGGCTTGGGGTTGTGGGGGTGGAGATCACCCCGTTGGAATGCAATGCGGAATCCCGTAAAGAGTCGGACACTATGCCGCTCTGATTCTTTTGCCCTGAAGCAGTATCAGAGCGACGATGCCCGCAAGTTCCTCGTCGTGCCGGAAGATACCGGGAAGACGACACGGAAGCGGGGCACCGGCTCGGGTGTGCCACAACTTCGGGACGGCGAAATGGGCATCGAACTGCGGAAGGGCAGGTACTACTGGTACGACCGCAAGCGGGTCAACGGTCGAATGCTGTGCACCTACAACGGAGCGATCCCGGCTCAGGGTGTGAAGCTGTTTCGGTTGCAAGCCGAGGTCGATTTCGAGAAGCGGGTACTGGCGCGACTCGAAATCGAGCAGCTTGCGAAGTGGGCCGACGAGCTGCTGGCCACTTGTGCGGAGTTCGACGGACTGGCCGACCGACTGTGCCGGGTCGTGATGCGTTGGACCGGCCACACGCTCCACAAGCGGAGCGAATGGCGACGAACACGGGGGGTCACTGCCATGGGGAAGCTCGAAGAAATCGCGACACGGCCGACGGGGGCAAAAATGCCCGCGCCGGTCGGGGCGACAGAGTACTTGAAGTCGCTCACGCCCCAGGAAGCCGAGCGCGACATCTTCGACCGGGCCGAGAAAGGGGATTGGTCGGTCGTACCCCAACTCCGGGAGTTGCTGAAGTCCCCCGTGCACCTCGATACCTACGGGAACGTGAGCGAGCGGTCTTTGGGATCGATCCTGATCCAAGCGGCGGGGGCCAACGTCGCGGTCTTGATGGCGATGGGGCAGAAGTACCACGACTTCATCAAGAAGCTTCTGGCGGATGGCCCCGCGCCGACCTACGCGGAGGAGATCGCCGCGACGCGGGCGGCGCTCAACTGGTTGACCGTCCACGCCCTCGAAGTCAAGGCCACGAAATTCCCGCCAGCCAGTCCGGTCGCGACGATGATCGACAAGCGGGTGACACTGGCCGAAAGGCGGTTGCACGCTTCGCTGAAGTCGCTGGCCGTGCTGCGCCGTCTCCGGAAGCCGGCCAGCGTGAAGCAAGTGAATATCGCCAACGGTGGGCCGATGCTGGTGAACAACTGCACTCAGGGAAAATGAGACGCTAGTTTTTAGATGCTGCATTCCCGCGATGCAGCCTATCGACGATGGTGCAGACCTTCTCCAGACAGCGTGCGAGGACGTAGAGGCCGATGAAGACAGTCGAGAAGACGGCCCCCGCCGCAGCCTCTTGGATCGCGCTGATGTCCTTCTTGGAAATCGAACTGCAGAAGAGCAGACCGCCCAGCAGCACGCTGCCAAAGAGCATGATCCACGCAGCGAAGCTCAGCACGTGCAGCACGTTCGCTGTGACCGCGACGACCTTTGAGACGTTGACGGTCTGCGTTCCTTTCGCCCGGATGGGTTCATCGTCGTCGTCATCATTGCTCTTGCTGCGAGGCTTTTTGCGCCGCACGGGCGCCTCGTCGTCGAGGTTGTCGAAATCGGGCAAGGGGTCCGCTCCTGGGGAGAGTGGGTATTTGGCAGGAATCGTCTCGACGCTGTTAACACGGATTACCGGCGTCTTGCTACACATGGCAAGATCACTTAATTGCATCCGCCAACCCGATTAGAGCGAAGCAACTGTCATGATCGGCGGGCAATGCATTGCCATACGGCCCGACTCGCTGGAAACGCAATGTCATCTTCTGCGTGCGTCCACTCTTGAGCTGATCGTATAGGCGCTTGCCGTAATCGGAGGTCTTCGGTGCGTAGGCATGGGCACGGGCATAGGGCGTGCCCTTTACGCTGAACGAGTAGTGGGTTTCGGCACTGTTGGAGAACGCAAAGTTGTAATAAGTGTCCAATTCGCAATCCACTTGTACGGCAGTCGGTTTGGATGGCTTTTGCAGGATGAACTCCTTCAAACTCATGTCGCTCATGTCACCCGGCGGCTTGCCTTGTTCGACTGTCTTCACCGAGGCCCAGAATACAAGAGCAGCAACGACGCTCACGCCCCCGCATCCGAGCACCAACACCCCCGCGACGATAGCGACGATTAGCGGCATCGGCATGCCCTTGGCCTTTTTCTTTAGCACCGGGGACTCGTCATCATCGCTATTTCGGGCCATGGCGTCGCTCCACAGGTAGGCAGGATTCGGGATGGGATCAGAGTATGTACTTCTGAGCCGAGTTCGTCAAATGACCAGACCCGCGAAGCTGGGCACGAACAAACGGGACGCCCAACGCGCCACGGTGCAGAAGTCTGCGGCCGGGAGAGCGGTGGCGCGGATGAACGCCCTTTTCCACGTGTTCCGAGCCGCATCGCTGGTTGTTCCCGGTGAGGGCGCGGAGTTGTGCGGGGAGTCCGGGAAGCCGTCGTCGAGGAGTTGACGCCCGTGGGATTCCTCGAATCCAAACGGGTACGCCAAGCAATGCCGACAGGCCAGAGTATGCCCGTCCGCGAACCACCTCCGATTACCTGCACATTCCAGCGCCTCGCCGTCGTACTGGGTGAGTTCGGAAGTATGACCCGTAACCCGCTCCTTTCCTAATAGAATTTTCCGAGTGCCGGACGGCGGGAGTAGCTACCCGACGAAAGCCGGGGCGATGGGTTGGGAAGTATCCCTTCCAAACTGTCGCCCCGGCCCCCGGTTCACCGGGGATACAGGCATGTCGAATCTGGCACTTGCACACCTCCAGAAACAAGCTGAAAAAGAGCAAGCTGCTGCGAAAGCCTTGGCCCGTGCCAAGGTGTGGGATGATCCCTACGTTCAAGCATTTCGGGCATACTTGGATGCGACTGTCACTCTCTTCAATTTGGAATGCGAGGATCGTGACGCACGCCGTGACGTGGATGCAACAAAATGGGCCGAACCACTTGCGATTGCCGGGAAGAGCATTCGTGAGAATGCGTGGACAGATCTATTTGAAAAACGCTGCGAGCAAGGTGGTCTTGACGAACTGCTTTACCGCCTGCTGATAGATGCAAGCATACTTGACATCGATGCTCTGCGAACGTACTTGAAAAGCTTCAACCAGACATTTGGAAATACTCTCAATCAACCCACTTGGCAGTTCATCAGTAGCGAGGAACCAGTTAACTTGAAGGGTCTGATCCCACTGGTGCGCCCTTTTCCCTTCGCTAATTCCTTTTCCGATCTCGAGCTTCGTAGGAGTGGTCTATAACACGCGGCGTCCGACTG
>JAYVTJ010000028.1:0-1904 GCA_043774415.1 Fimbriiglobus sp.
CGCAGCCATCGCCGAGCGAGCATGTGATGCGCGGCGAGCAGAGCCTGCTCGTCGCGGAAGCCCTCAGCCAACTGTCGCCGGACTACCAGACTGTGATTGTGCTGCGGCATCTGGAAGGGCTGACCTTCCCCCAGGTCGCGGCGCGGATGGACCGTTCGGTGGACAGCGTCGAGAAACTCTGGCTCCGCGGTCTGACCCGGCTCAAGAAATCGTTCGGAGGTGCGCAGTGAACTCCGACCTCCACGACGAGCACGACGATCCGCGGCTGCTGGTAATCGCCCGCGAATATCTGGCTTCGCTCGAAGCCGGGCGCACTCCGAATCGCCGGCAGTACCGCGATCGCGCCCCGGAACTCGCCGATGTGCTCGACGAATGCTTGGACGGGATCGAACTCGCCCACGCCGCCGGGGAGGCGCTCCGTCCGCCGAATAACGCCCAAGTACCGGAGCTGGCCGGGCAACCGCTCGGCGATTTCCGCATCGTCCGCGAGATCGGCCGCGGCGGGATGGGCGTCGTGTACGAAGCGGTGCAGCTCTCGCTCGGCCGGCGGGTCGCGCTGAAGGTGCTCCCCTTCGCGGCGGGCTTGGATGCGAAGCAGCTCGGGCGCTTCAAAACCGAAGCCCACGCCGCGGCGCAGTTGCACCACACGAACATCGTGCCCGTCTACGCCGTCGGCTGCGAGCGCGGCGTCCACTTCTACGCCATGCAGGTGATCGACGGGCGCCCGCTCGATGCGATCATCCGCGAGCGGCGCGGGGACAACGGCGAACCGCACGGGGAATCGACCGTCAACTTGAAGGCCGGCTCGACCCGCGAAGCGCTCACCGATCCGCTCCCGACTTCGCGCGGCCCCGCGAGCCGGGAAGGGCATTGCGCCGCCGCGCGGATCGCGGAGCAAGTCGCGGCGGCCCTCGACTACGCCCACGAAAGCGGCGTCGTCCACCGGGACATCAAGCCCGCGAACCTGCTGCTCGACGGCAAGGGCAACGCGTGGATCACCGACTTCGGCCTCGCCCAAATCTCGGCCGATCTCGGGCAGACCCGGACCGGCGATGTCTTCGGCACACTACGGTACATGAGCCCCGAACAGGCCGCGGGCAAGCGGATCCTGATCGATCACCGCACCGATGTTTACTCGCTGGGAGCGACGCTGTACGAGGTGCTGACGCTGCAACCGCTGGTGCCCGGGACCGACCGGCAGGGCGTACTGCACGCGATCTTCCACGATGAGCCGGTGCCGCTCCGGGCGCTCGACCGCACGATCCCCGTCGAACTCGAAACGATCGTGCTGAAAGCGGTGGCGAAGTCGCCGGGGGATCGCTACGCCACGGCGGGGGAGATGGCCGACGACCTGCGGCGCTTCCTCGAAGATCGGCCCATCGCGGCCCGCCGGCCTTCGACCGTCGATCACCTCCGCAAGTGGATCCGCCGGCACCCGGCCTACTTCCGCGCGGCCCTCGGCGCGTTGCTGTTCACCGTGGTCGTCCTCGCGGTCACCACGGCTGCGATCGCGCGCGAGCAGCGCCGGACGAAGACCGCCTACGACCGGGAGAAGGCGCGGGCCGAAGAAGCCGAGGATCGCTTCCGGCTGGCCCGCCGCTCCGCCGACGAGATGATCCGCATCGCCGACGAGGAACTCGGCGGCAATCCGCAGATGCAGGCGACCCGCAAGCGCCTGCTCGAAACGGCACTGGCCCTCTACCAGGAATTTCTGGAGCAGCGCCGGAGCGATCCGACGGCGCAGGTCGAATTGGAACAGACGCAGAGCCGCATCAAGGCGATCCTCGCGGATCTGGCCGTGATCCAGGGGGCGTGGCGGCACATGCTCCTGAGTGAGCCGCCCGTCCATGACGATCTGAACTTGAGTGGGACCCAGCGCGCCGAACTCCGGGACATCCTCGGCG
>JAYVTJ010000029.1:0-4158 GCA_043774415.1 Fimbriiglobus sp.
CGCTCTTGAATCCATTCTGTTCCAACTGCGGCTTCAAACCGGCCGTGACCTTCTCGATAAAGCTCGGACTCCCGTTGATCTGGAGTCGGAACGCGCAACCGGGTTCGATCGTTCGTGGGTAAGCTCCATTGGCGAGTTTGTCGGTGAACTCGACCGCCGCGGAATCCGGGAGGTTCCGCGCCTGCAGGGTCAATTTTTCCGACAGAGTTTTCTCCACCGACCAGACGCGACCATCGGGCGAGAGGGTGCCGGGGATCCCGATGTTCTGCAGGTTCCAGAATGCGACCTTCGATTTCCAGTCGTAGAGGGTCGTCCCGAGCAGGGCATAGGCACCGAGGACCACGATGGGAGAATGGGGATACCCCGAATATTGTCCCGAAGAGTCCCCCTCCCATTTGCCCGTCTCCACGCTCCAGCGCGAGAGGGTATCCCAATTGGTCATCGCAACGACGGTTTTGCCATCTTGGCTGAAGCCGGCTCTTCCCGAGATCGGGCGAAGGAGTCCGCAGGATTCGAACCGGCCGAGCCGTTCGCCGGTTGCGACTTCGTGCAAATCGTAGCTCGTGCCGGTACCGGCCAGAAACTGCTTGCCGCCCGGAGAGATCTGGAGCGTGCCGGTGTGGCCTTCGGAGATATAGATCGCTTGGAATTCGGGCAATTTCCAGAGGACGATCTTCCCCGAACCCTGCGTGATGGCCCGATCGTCGCCGACGAGGGCAAAGCTTTGAATCGAACCGGTCGACCCATGGGGTGTCCAAGTGCCGAGCTTCCGATTCTCCTTGAGGCTCCAGAGTGTGAGGCGGGACATCTCCGCATTTTGCTTGCCCAGGAGCAGTTGGCCATCCGGGCTGAGCGACCCCTCGAACCGAGTTCCCGATCCGAGGTCGCAGGCCCCCGTTTCATTGCCGGTCATCAAATCCAGGGAAGTCGCGCAAGTCGCAACTCCTCCCCGCTGCGTTTCGCTCAGGAGTACTGCTTTGGCGGTATTCGGTGCGGACATCAGAAGTTGTACGGCGGTCGCTTTGTTCGCGTTCGCGATCGGGATCGGCCGATTCACGAATGCACCCTTCGGCGCGGGCGCAGGATCGGGCTTGGCCATCCATGAGGCGTCTCCACTCGGAGGTGGCAGGACGCGGGCGCCTTCCAGTTCTTTCGCCAGCGGGGATGGACTCGGCGTCAGGACGCCGTTCGGCCGCGTGACCGCATCGGTCGATCGGTTCGGTGCGGACTGCTGAGCCACGTCGTTGAGTTTGTTCGGTTTACTCCGCGAGACGAGGATCAAGCCGCCGATTGCGATCACCACGAAAACTGCCACGCCGATTCCACCGGCGATGAAGATCATCTGCTTCTTGGCCGCCGCTTTTTTATCGTCCTCATCGTCGTCGTCATCTTCATCGCGGCGTCTCGACCGACCATCCCGCACACCGGCTTTGTCCCGCTTCGGGGCACGACGGGGTCCATCATCTTCGTCTCGGATCACTCGAGGCTTCCGAACCGATTCTTCGGCCACGAAGAGTTCATCGCACTCCTCGCAGCGGATCTTTTTCCCCTCGAATTTGTCCGCGACGCGAAACCGGTCACGGCAATGCGGACATGTGACGGATAGGGACATGCAAAACTCGGATGGGAACGGATGAGTTTTAAGAATGCGATCCGACTGTGCTATCGCGATGCTGTCGGACACGCTCGGTAAATTTGCCGGAGCCAAACGTGCACGACCGACCAGAATGGAGGCACTCGGAATCGAGTGCCTCCCGATCGAAATCATTTGCTCACCGGCCCGCGCGGACGGTGCCCGGCGGCAGATCCGCCAGCTCCACCGACACCGGGGCGTAGTGGCTGAACTCCATGCTGAAGCTCGCCTGCCCCTTCGTCGCCGAGCGCAGGTCGCTCGTGTAGCCCACGAGGTTCGCCAGCGGGATCTTGGCCGTCACCTGGGCCACGCCCTTCTCTTCGGTCGTGTCTTCGATGATGCCGCGCTTGCTGCTGATGTTCCCCGTGATCTGCCCCTGGTAGTCCTTCGGCGACACCACCACCACCTTCATGATCGGCTCCAGCAACTGGATGCCGGCCTTGTCCTGCGCTTCGCGGAACGCTTCGAGGGCGCAGAGGTAGAACGCGTCCTGCGAGGAGTCCACGTCGTGCATCTTGCCGAAGTGGAGGTCGAACTCGAGATCGACGAACGGGAAGGGGAACTTGTACCCCTTCTTCGCCCCTTCGCGGAGGCCGTCCTCCACGCTCGGGATGAACTGCTTGTCGATGGCCCCCTGCGTGATGTTGTTCACAAAGTAGACGTTGTTCGGGTCGGGCTTCACCTTCGGATCGTTCAGCTCCTCGATCTCCTTGAGCTTCTCCTCGATCTGCTCCGGGGACAGCGGGCTGTACTTCACCGCGATCACGGCGAACTTGCCGCGGCCGCCGGTCTGCTTCGAGAACTTGTACTCGAAGTCCACCGAGCGGGCGAGGCTCTGGCGGTAGGCGACGCGCGGCTTGCCGAGCTTCACCGATTCGATGTCGTCCTGGCGGATGCCGACGGCGCGCTTGAGCTTCTCGATGGAGATTTCCAGGTGCAGTTCGCCCATCCCCGAGATGATCGTGTCCTTAGTTTCATCGTCGGTGTGCGTCTTCAGAGTCGGATCGTCTCGCACTAGGCGGTTGAGGGCTTCCCCGACTTTGCCCGCGTCGAGCATCTTGCTGAACGTGAGGGCCTGCGCGATGACCGGCTTCGGAAATTTGATCGCTTCCAGTGCGACCGGCTGATCCATGTCCGAGAGCGTGTTCCCGGTGAACGTATCGGCGAGACCCATGGCCGCGACGATGTCGCCTGGGCCGGCGCTGTCGAGCGGAATCCGCTTGTCCCCCATCATCCGCATGAAGCGCGCGATCCGCTCCTTCTTGCCGGTGGTCGTGTTCATGTAGGTTTCGCCCGGCTTCATAGTTCCCGAGTAGACGCGGATGTAAACGAGGTCTCCGTTCACTTCTGCGACCGTCTTGAAGGCGAGCGCGCTCATCGGTTCGTCGGCGTCCGGCCGGCGCAGAAACTCTTCCTTCGTCTTCGGGTGGGTGCCGTGCACCGGAGGCCGGTCGAGAGGGCTGGGCAGGCAATCGACGACGAGGTCGAGGAGCTGCTGCACGCCGTGGAACATCTTCGAACTGCCGCAGTGTACGGGCGTGAAGAGGTTGTCCAGCGTCCCCTTGCGGAGGGCGGCGAGGATCTGCGGCACCGTGACTTCGCGCTCTTCTAGGACGGCCTCCATGATTTCGTCGGACGCGATCGAGGCGCCGTCGAGCATCTCGGCGCGGCGCTTCGTGGCCTCCTCGATGTACTTCTCGGGGATGTCGGTCGTGTAGAATTTCCGCCGCGTCTTGTCGTCCATGTCGCGCGTGATGAGCTGCATGCGGATCAGGTCGATGATCCCTTCGAGCTTGTCATCTTGGCCGGCCGGGATGGTCACGACGACCGGGTTGGCGTGGAGCTTCGTGCGCATCTGCGCGACGCAGGCCCAGAAGTTCGCCCCCATGCGGTCGAGCTTGTTGACGTAGGCGAGCCGGGGCACCTTGTACTTGGTGGCCTGGCGCCAGACGGTCTCGGATTGGACCTCGACGCCGCCCTTGGCGCAGAAGACGCCGACGGCGCCGTCGAGGACGCGCAGGCTCCGCTCGACCTCGGCCGTGAAGTCCACGTGGCCGGGGGTGTCGATGATGTTGATGGCGATGTCGTTGCCGTCGTGATCCTTCCAGTCGATCGACACGGCGGCGCTGTTGATCGTGATCCCCTTCTGCTGTTCCAAGGGGTCGTAATCCGTGGTGGTGTCGCCGTCGTCGACGTCGCCGACTTTGTGCTTGGTGCCGCTGTAGTACAGGATGCGCTCGGTCGTGGTGGTCTTGCCCGCGTCCACGTGGGCCATGATTCCGATGTTGCGGACTTGATCGAGCTTCATATCTGCCTGCCCCCGGCGGGTCCGGGGAAAGAGGAACGCTTCGGCGGAAACGGATCCGCCGCCGGCGGGCCGAGGTGCCCGTCGTGAAGGAGTGAGCCGACCGATGGTGGGTGGGTTCGGCGATTGCCCCGGACGCCGGGGCACAAGATATGGTATCGCCGGGGGCAACAACGTCTACGGAAGTCGGGGTGAAGGAAGGGTGAAGGGGGGGGTGGAC
>JAYVTJ010000030.1:0-4248 GCA_043774415.1 Fimbriiglobus sp.
GCTCCCATCCTGCTCCTGCTGCCGGCCTGCTCGGTGCAGGAATCGGCCTCCGCGCCGGCGCAGCAACCCCCACGCCCCGTCCGTGTCCCGGAACCGACGGCGCCGGGTGAGCCGACGCCGGTTAGGAACTACCGTTCCGAGGAGGGGAAATACGGGCTCCGGTTCCCGAAAGATCCGGCGATCTCGAACAAGGAACTCGCGACCGCGGCCGGAGTGCTGAAGGTGCAGACGGCGAAGTGCGACGCGGGCAAGGACGTCGTCCTCTCCGTGAGCCACACGACCTATCCGGCGAACTTCGGCGAGGTGGACGTGACCAAGATCTTGGATGGCGTCCGCGATGGCCTCAAGGGGTCGGACGGCGAAGTGAAGGTCGATAAGGCGCTGACGCTCGGCGAGGACAAAATGCCGGCCCGCGATGTGCGCATCGAAGCGGGGAAGAACGGCATCCGCACCCGGCTGATCCTGGTGGATCGCCGCCTGCTGCAAGTGATGGCCGTCGGCAAGACGGAGGCGCTCGAAGGGAAAGCGGTCGAAGAGTTCTTCAAGAGTTTTGAACTGGTGAAGTGAAGTTGGCTACCGATCTAATCGAATCTCTGTTCCACTATTCACGCCAACACCGATGCCGACCACCCCCGTCCGCGTCTCCTTCACGCGCACGACTATGATTTTGAACCCGGTCGTCGGATCCGGCTCGCCGACGGTCACCGTCGGTGGCTCTTCGCCATCGAAAATCCCCAGCCGCGCGAGTTGCGATTCGGCCTTCGCGAATTTCGCGGGGTCCACGGCATCGCCGACTTTGAAGTTCAATTGTTTGAGGATGACGCGATCCTGCGTGATCGAGTTCCCTTCGATCCGGATCGCTCCGATTCGGTCCGTTGGATTCGACGAGGTTGCGACAGATTTGGTGAGCAATGCCGGATCCGTGCTGCGACAGCCGCTTCCCGCAAGGACCAGCAGCAAGACGGCGATTGTCGATTGGATGATCTTCATCCGTCGCTTATAGCACCTTCGACCGCCGAGAACCAGCCAGACTCACTTCACCACACCCCCGACCGAAACTTGATGTCGGCGATGGTCACGCCCGGCAGCTTCGTCCGCAGGTCGGCGAGGATCCGCCGCTTGTGGTACTGCGTCAGCTCCTGCTGCAGGACGGCGCTCATCACTTCGATTTCGAGCGTGCCGCGCTTGATCCCCCCGACCCGCGTCTGGGCGATCAACTCCGGCCCCGCGACCTCGGCCCAAGCCGCTTCCAGCCGCGTCCGCTCGGAGACTCGGCCCCACCCCCGCGCGACGAAGAGTCGGCCGAGCACATCGGAGAGGTTTTCGGGTCCGGAGTTCGCATCGACCATGCGGCGATTTTAGCCCGCGGCGCTGCGGCGGGGTATCCCAGCCTGCTAAACTGACGAGCAGACTCCACGAGGGCCGATGATGTCCGCCACCTTGACCGCTCCGCCGACGGCACCCCGCGTCCGATCGCCGCAGTTCACGCCGGTGCCGGTGCGCTTCCGCTGGGAGCAGTACGAGAAGATGGTTGAGAGCGGGATTTTAGACGGCATGCGCGTCATGTTCATCCGCGGAGAGGTGGTGACCATGGCGGCGATGAACGAACCCCACATGACGGGCATCTCGCTGACCCACTTCGAACTGCTGCGAATCTTCGGCTCCGGCTTTTACGTCCGTGGCCAGATGCCGCTCCGCTCGGGCAGCCACGACACCGAACCCGATCTGGCCGTCCTCGTCGGCGGCCCGCGCGATTATTCCCACGTGCCGACATCGGCGCTGCTCGTCGTGGAGGTCGCCGATTCGTCGTACTACTACGACACGGGCGTCAAAGCCGGGATTTACGCGGCCGCCGGCCTCGCCGACTACTGGGTGCTCGATGTCGAAGATCGCCGCCTGCTCGTCTTCCGCGATCCCGCGCCGACGGGGTATCAATCGAAGTTGACCCTTGAGGAGACGGACAGCGTCTCCCCGCTGGCGGCGCCGACGGCGACGATCAAAGTCGTGGATTTGCTCCCGTGAGTCCGGAGGTGACCGCCGATGCGGCAAGTCGAAGGTCGCCAACTCTGGATCGGCCACGCCGGCGACCTCCGCGATCCGCGGGCCATCTTGGACGCCGGGATCGCCGCGGTCGTCGAACTCGCCGATAGCGAGCCGCACGCCGTGCTCCCCAGGGATTTGATCCGCTGCCGCTTTCCACTCTCCGACGACGCCAACAATCCGCCGTGGCTCATCCGGCTGGCGATCAACTCCGTGGCGACGCTCTTGGAAGCCGGCGTTCCGGTGCTGGTGTGCTGCTCGGCCGGGATGAGCCGATCTGTCTGCGCGGCTGCCGCAGGATTGGCCTCGGCCGAGAAGATGAGCTTCGACGATGCGCTGAAAGTGGTTGTCGGAACCGGCCCGGCGGATGTGGCGCCGGGTTTCTATTCGCAGATGGTGGAAGCACCGAAGTAATAGAACCGCTTGCGCTATCCTTCCGTCTTCTCGATGCGGCCGTCGAACAGCCCGAGGAGTTCGGAGAGGGAGAATATCGCGACCGAGACGGAACCGGTCGGTTGATGCAAGAGCACTTCGACGACGGAGGAATCCCGGTTGTATTGCAATTCGTGGCCTTGAATCGTCACGGATGCATCCGCGTTGCGGAATCGCACTGTGAATGTCCGCAGTTGCATCTGCTCGCGTCGGCGCTCGGCGCGCGGTGCGGGTCGGATCGGCAGTCCTTCGCCTTCGCCCGCCGGCGTCAACCCGCCGCGAGCCGCCGGGGCGGTCGGCGCCGTGAAGTAGATCGGTGGGCCGAGTTCGACGACCTCGAACTCCGATCCGCTCCCGACGGGCGGAGGTGCGTGTAGCGCATTCCGATGGTGTCGTGCCATGGGTCATCCCTCGATTCGGATGTAGGTGCGGGCGAGTGTCCGGCGGAATCGCCTGCGATCCCACCTTCGCACGATGGGATGCCACAATCGAAACTCGTATCGCCCCGGACCCTCGAATACTCCGGACACCGACGCGGCGAAGTCTCGGATCGCAACGGCGGGTCGGAATGTCACGGTTTGAAAGTGTCGAGTCCAGACTTCGGGTCGCAAGGCCGGATCGTCGTGCCAAACCATTGTGAGCTGCAAGTCTCGGGTGAACTCACGGGATCGATCATGGGCCAAGCGGACAAACAGCCAGAACTCGGTTTCGTACGGGAACCCGCCCGGTGTCTCGGTTCGATTAGTATAACTCACCTGCTCGAGAGTCCGCGAAGTATTCGGCCCGGCTGGGCCATCCCACTGGATGTTCCGACAGGCGATGAAGACATGCGCGCTCACAGCCATGCTGCGGATCCTGAACGGAGATCGACTTCGAACTGACCAAGCATCATTCTATGCAGGCTGCTCGGCCGGCATGAGCCGAGCCGTCTGCACGGCTGCCGCCGGTCTGGCCTCGGCCGAGAAGATGACCTTCGACGATGCGCTGAAGGCGGTGATCGGAACCGGCCCGGCGGATGTGTCGCCGGGTTTCTATTCGCAGACGGTGGTTTACTTCCAGTAGTCAGCGTAAAACACACTGATTGGATTCCCAATGTGTTCGGCGTCTTCTAACGCACGCCGCGCAAGTGTCGTGATCTCGGATCGGTAGGTTTCGATTTTCGGTGTAAAGGTGTAGATGTCGGTGTTGTCTATGATGATCGAGTTCACATGATTCACGTCAAAGGGCAATCGATCCGCCTTGCGGATAATTTGGACAATGGGAAGCTTTACTGCGTGTCTCAGAGCCATTTCGTAAAACACATTCGGGTTTAGCATCGAAAGGTCAGCAATCACCAATCGACTCAACTTGATGTGTTCGAGGACGTTCGTGGTGATCATTCCCGGTTCGGCGATCTTGTCTGCGCGAACGACATCGAGCCCGAGTTCTTTGAGAGCCGGTTCGACCAATGTGGAAAGAAACAGGTCACTATGCTTTCGCGCATCACTGCCCTCATCGCCGATTGGCGAGATGTAGAAGCAAGTGTTCTGCCACTTGGTTGCGGATGCCTTCTTCTGATGATCAGTCGGTTGTAGTCCTGAAAGAGTATGCTTAGTTACCGAGATTCGACCACCGCTGGATTCGTCCAATAGTTGATCAATTGAGACCAGCGTTTCCGCGCCCGCGATAGTTCGTAGTAGGGTGTAATCTCTCCCCCGCGTCGTTTACGCGGCGATTCCCATCGATTCTCGGCAGATTCGGTCGGATCGCCCGTTTAAGATCCTCCGGTAGGCCTTT
>JAYVTJ010000031.1:0-5417 GCA_043774415.1 Fimbriiglobus sp.
CGCGCTTCCAAATCGCGAACGCATCGGGTGCCAGTCGCGCGAGCGCCAGCGGTACGGCCTCGTGGAGGGCGAGCATCCCCGTCAGCTCCTCGACCGCGAGGAAGCTCTGCAATTTCAGGCCGGGACCGCGGAATTCGCCGGTGGCGACGGCGCGGGGAACGGGCAGCCCGGCCGCAGCGGCGCGGTTCAAGTGCTCCCATTCCTGCAGTCCCGGCGACCAAGCCGAACCCGGGAAGAGCCGCGCCATCAATCCGTGGCGGCGCGGCAATTCGAAGTGCCGTTTGAGGTAGACGACGAGTTCGCGACCGGCCGAATCGGTGAGGGTCCAGCGGCCGATGGAGCGGCCCTGCTTCGCGTGGAAGCGGTCGGTGACGGGCACGGTCAGGATGGTGCGCACCCAGTCGGCGCCCGCGAACGCGGGCCAGTCGGCCGACTGATGGATCACCGACGAGACCGCCATCACAAGACCGCCGCGGCGTACCGCGCCCAAATGATTCTGTCGGATGCGCGCGAACCCAAGTACGAGCGCAGCACCCGCATTTTATCGAAGCGCTCCAACCCCGCGAGTGCGAAGGCCAGATCCGCGCGGGCAGCGCTCTCGCCGACGCGCCGCACAATCCGCACGCCGAGCGGCGAACTCACGGTCAAACCGGGCGCGAGGATCGCCAGAGGCTCCGATCCGAGAAGTCTGTGGAGCGGCCGACATCCCGAGTCGTGGAGGCGCTTCAGGAAGTGGCCGAGGTCGCTCAGAGTCCGGTTCCGCAGCGGACTTCCCGGAGTCAGTGCCGATTCCAAATTCACCGCGGCTCCGAGCGGCGAAGTGAGCACGAACGACTGCACGGAGCACCGCCGCGCAGAGCGCTGGCCGAAGGCGAGGAGCTTCGGGCCGGGGATCCCGAAGCGCTCCAGGTGGAAGAGCACCCGCGCGGCGGTGGCGCCCGGCGAGCGCCACGGACGTTCGCGCAGCGCGGCGCGGGCGAGCCCGAGCGGAGCGAAAGTGTGAAAGCGGGTGAGTTCGCCCGTCGTCCCATCCGAGCGCGCGAGGGATTCACCCCCGCTCGGCCGATCGTAAAAGGGTTCGCCGGTCGGACCGTTGTGCCAGTGGGCGGCGACTCCCGGAATCGCGACGGCCGCCTCGCCATCGAGCCAGACCAAGCGCTGAGGGTTCGCCGACGGGGCACCGAGTTGCTGCCTGACGGACGAGCGCTTCGCGGCGGCCTTCGCAGAGTCGCTGATGCACCGGACGAATGCGCCGAACCGGGGGAGCGACTTTGCCCCGCTCGATTTCAGGACTCTCCGATAAGCCCAGAGCATGCGGAGGCGCACGGGGGTGGGCAAGCATTCCGGTGGCAGCGTCGCGTGCAGTGTTCCGAACCACTGCACCGCCTGCGCCGGGGTCACCGGACGGTCGAGCGTCCCGGACTGCCAGTCGATCAGAGTTGGCTGGAGCGCACCACGCAGCACCAGGATGTGCTTGGCGGCGAGTTCCGGGGTGCCGATCTGCCCCGCGTGGCACTCCGCGAGCGCTCGGCCGAGCCGCTCGGCGAGGAGATTCCGCTCGTCCGGTGACACACCGGTGTCAGCGAGGAACTCGCGCAGGGGGACCGCATCCGCCAGCTCCTCGATCAGCAGGAAGGCCCGGCCTTGCGCATCTTCGCCGTGGGCCAGCCACTGCGGGCCGGGCAGTCCGAGTTTTTCGAGGCGTCCGAGCGTCGCGGCTTCCCGTGCCGCCCGCGAGATCCAGCCGAAGCCGGCCAGCCAGTTGCGGAATTTCGCCCGCCGCCCGACGACGTGCTCGCGCTTCAGGTAGGTTGCGCGAAACGAGATTCCGCTGCCGAGTTCGACCTTCACGACGTGGCGGTCGGCGTGGCCGCAGACCACCTCGCCGCGCAGGGCGCGGACGTCGGCAGCCGAGTTCAGGCCACACTTCTGGAGCCAGGCGCGGTAGCGCGGATGGAACACGATACGGCCGGTGGTCGCCTTCTCAGCCGGCTTGGCGGAGGCGGTGATGGTCAGCATCCTGCCGATCCTCATTGAGGAGTAGGGAGAGTGTCGCGGCGAAGACTTCGGTCGGGCTCAGCGTCGTCATGCAGCGGTGGTCGAGCGGGCAGACCCGCAGTTGGCACGGCCCGCACGGCACCGGCTTCTGCAAATGGATCGCCTTGGCGAAATAGGTTTCCGTCCAGCCGATGTGGGTCGGGCCGAAGAGCGACACCACCGGCCGGTCGAACGCGGCCGCGAAGTGCCGGGGACCGCTGTCGGTGGTTACGAGCGTCGCGAGCCGGCGGACGACGGCCTTCGTCAATCCGAGTGACAATTGGCTGTCAGCGAGACTCGCGACTCGCCCTTGCGTGGCAATTTCTCGGGCGACTTCGCGCTCGCCCGGCCCGCAGAGGACGACGACGCCGAACCCCCGCGCCGAGAACAGGCGGGCGAGTTCGCCGAAGTACGCTGTCGGCCAGTGCTTCGAGGATCCGAAGGCCCCGCCGGGGTTCAGGCCGACGACGCGCGGGAAGGCGTGCAGTCCGAGCCGACTCCAAACTTCGGCCGATGCCGCTTCGTCCTGCGGAGTCGTGAAGAGTTCCATCCGATGGCCGGGATCGGGAACGCCCAAAAGTCGGACGACGCGGTTGTAGTCATCGATGGCGGGCACGGGGCGAAAGGTGCTGTTCGCTCCCCGTTCGGCGTAGAGCCGTTTCGACAGCAGCGGATCGCGGCCGTAGCGGGCGAACCCGACGACCTGCCGGGCGCCGCCGAGTTTGGCCACGAGCGCCGCGCGGAAGGAATTCGGAAAGAGCACGGCCGCATCGATGCGCGAGCGCCTCAGTTCGCGGACGACGTTCCAACTGCCGGTGCCGGTGAAAATCGTCCGCTCGAACCAGGGTGCCCCGGCCAGCGTTTCGCCGACGTAGGGCTTGCAGACCGCGATCAGCTCCGTCCGGGGGAAGTGCTCGCGCACGGCACGGATCGCCGGCGTGGCCATCACCACGTCGCCGATCCAGTTGGGCAGAAATAGCGCCAGGCGCTCCATGCGGTCGTTCACTCGGTCGCGGGTTCGGGGAGGACGGCATCGAGCTTGGCGAGCAGTTCGGCTTCGCCGGAATCGAGCGTCAATCCGACGCGGAGGGCGAAGAGCGGCCGGCCGGCCAAATCGGGCGTCCGCAGTTTCACCCAGTCTTTCTGGGTCGTCAGCACATAGGCCGCTTCGGGAAACCCGCTGACCCACGTCCGCAAGCTCTCGACGTCCTCTTTGGTATAGGCGTGGTGATCGGCGAAAGCGCGGTGATCGATGATCTCGGCACCGAGGTCGGCGAGCGTCCGCCGGAAGGCATCCGGATTGCCGATGCCGGAGAACGCGAGCACCTTGCGACCCCGGAGCACTGCCGGTTCGAGCGGCGCGGCCGCTTCGCGGATCAACTCCACCGGCGAATGCCGGGCGGTGGCGAATGCCAAGTGCGGGAAGCGGCTCCGCAACTCGCCAATCTGCTTCGCGACGCTCTCGGGCGTCGCTTGATCGCAGCGCGTGAAGATCACGGCGTGCGCCCGCTTCAAGCTCGACACCGGTTCGCGCAGGAGGCCGCGCGGGAAGAGATGCTCGGCCGCGATGTTCCTCGTGGAGTCGATCAGCACGATGTCGAAGTCGCGGTGCAACCGGCGGTGCTGGAAGCCGTCGTCGAGCACAATCACTTCGCTCTCGAGTTCTTCAATGGCCGTGAGCGCGATGGCGACGCGGTCCCGGCCCTGCAAGTGCGGCACGTCGGGCAGATTCTCTTCGAGCAGCAGGGCTTCGTCGTTCGGGCCAGTTTCGCTGCCGTAGCCGCGACTGAGGATCGCGACCTGTCGGCCCTGGTCGCGGAGGTGCCCGGCAAAAAATTCCACGGCGGGCGTTTTGCCAGTGCCGCCGAGGGTGAGGTTGCCGATGGAAATCACCGGCACCGGCACACGGATGCTGCGCGCAGCATCGCGATCGAAGCGGCGATTGCGGATGTGGGCACCGAGAGAATACGGCAAGCTCAACCACCAGGCCGCGGCGCGCATGAGGGCATGTTTGAAGCCGGGGCGGTTGTCCCGGATGGCGGCGTGGAAGGTCTCGGTCAAGCGCGGCACGGGGCCCATCTCGTGATGCGGGGGATCGGAGCGAGGCAACTTAGCGTTTCTCGAATCGAAGTGTCAATTGCGAGTGGCCCTTGCCGAGTTCACCGCCAATCGTCATGCTCTCCTCTTCCCGATAGCGCTCCGAGATACCGCATGACGATCACCCCGCGGGCGCGCTGGTTGGCCCTGATCGCCGCACTGCTCGGCTGGATGTTCGACGGCCTCGAAATGGGCCTCTTCCCACTCGTGGGCAAGCCCGCGCTGCGCGAACTGCTCGGCTCCGATTCCGAAGTCGGAATGTGGTTCTCCGTCATCAACGCCGGCTTCCTCATCGGCGCGGCGACGGGCGGCGTCCTCTTCGGCTGGCTCGGCGACCGCATCGGCCGGGTCCGCGCTATGACCCTCAGTGTGCTCGTCTATGCCGGGTGCTCGGGGCTTTGCGCGTTCGTCGTCGCTCCGTGGCAACTCGCGGCGCTGCGCTTTTCGGGAGCCCTCGGCATGGGCGGCGAATGGGCGCTCGGGGTCGCGCTCGTCATGGAGATGTGGCCGAACGCGTCGCGGGGCTGGCTCGCCGGGGTGATCGGCGCGTTCGGAAATTTGGGCTACTTCCTGCTCGCCTGCGTCGCCCTCGGACTGAACCGCATCGGCGCCGAACTGCCCGGCTGGCTCGATTGCCTCGGCATCCCGCTCGAAACCACGGCCGTGCTGACGCGGAACGGCAACTGGCGCCTGCTCATGCTCGTCGGCGCGGTGCCCGCGCTGCTGACGCTCTTCCTCCGGCTCTTCGTGCCCGAGTCGCCGAGCTGGCTCGACGACAAGCGCAGAGGCTTGGCGTCGAAGTGGTCCGGCGTCGATCTCCTCGCGGTGCTGCTCGGAGCGGTCTTCGGCGCCGGCGTCCTCGCGCTCTGGGTGCTCGACACCGGCTGGTCCGTCAAGATCGCGGGCACAATCGTGGGCGTCGTGATTATCGGAGCTTGCTATCTCTATCCGGCGCGTCAGTTCCTGAGGCGTTCGGGGGATAGTGATCTCGAGCGCCGGCAGACGCTGCGGCGGATGCTCCTCGCGGCGGCTCTCAGCGGCGTGCCGCTCTTGGCGACGTGGGGCGGGGTGATGTGGGTCTACAATTACGTCGATAGCCTGACGAAGGATGCCGATGCGCGACCGCTGACTCAAGCGGCATCCGCGTTCGGTGCGTCCGTGGGCTGCGTGCTCGCGGCGCTGCTGGGCGACCGCATCGGTCGTCGGCCGGCCTACGCCGTGCTCTGCGTTCTCTCGGCCGCGGCGCTCTTCAGCTTCTACACCTTCAACACCCGGTTCGATTG
>JAYVTJ010000032.1:0-1645 GCA_043774415.1 Fimbriiglobus sp.
GCAAGTCGTCCTTCACTTCCTCGACGCTCCGGTCGCGTTTCGTTTTCAACTTGACGAGGAAGTCGCCGCGGTGCGGTTCGGCGACCGAAAGCGCGAGCCGCGCCCCGGTGCGGCGGGAGTAGCTCTCGACTTCGGGCGTCGCCAGCAGTTCCTTCTCGACGTGCTTCAACACGCGGTCGGTCTCGGACAACGCCGTGCCGGGTGGCATCTGATAGTCGATGACGAACGCCCCCTCGTCCATCTCGGGTAGGAAGTCTTCCTTCAACTCCAGGTACAAGTAACCGACGCTTCCCAGCACGAGCACCGTGACCGCGGTCGTGAACCACGACCAGCGGATCGCCCGCCTCGCCGCCCACTCGTAGACACGGATGAGCCGGCGCAGGATTGGCCCGCCGAGTTCGTGATCCGCCCCGTGGCTCCCGGCCTTCGGAACGCGGATGAAGCGTGCTGCGAGGGCCGGGGTGAGCGTCACCGCGAGGACGAGCGAAGTCAGGAGGGCCACCACCATCGTGACGGCCAGAGCCCGGAAGAACACCCCCTGGATCCCTTCGATGAAGGCGAGAGGGATGAATACGACGACCGGGGTCAGGGTCGATCCGACCAGTGGGCCGGTAATCTCCCGTGCCGATTTCCCGACGGCTTCGAGCGGGGTCATGCCGGCCGCGACATGCGTGGAGATGCTTTCCACGACGACGATCGCGTCGTCGATGACCAGGCCGATGGCGGCGGCGATTCCCCCCAGCGTCATCAGGTTGAAGCTCATGCCGAGGAGCTTCATGGCCACGAGAGCCGCGAGTACCGTCACGGGTATCACGACGACGGCGATGGCGGTCGTGCTGAGCGTGGTGAGCCACCGCTGGCCGCTCTTCAGAAATCCGACCATGATGGCAACGGACAGGATCAATCCGAACAAGATGCTCTCCCACACGCTGCCGACCGAGTCGCGGACGAGGAGCGACTGGTCGTAGAACACCGCGACGCGCATGTCGGGGGGCAACTCCTGCCGCAACCGGGCGACTTCCCGCTCGACTTCGTCGGCGATGGCGACCGTACTCCCTTCGGGTTGGCTGCGGACGTTCAGGAGCACCGCCCGCTTCCCGTCGGCCGTCACGATGTTGAACTGCGGCTCTTCACCCGCCGTCACTTCGGCCACGTCGCGGATGCGAACGGGCCCGCTCTCGGTCTGGGCCACGACGAGGTCGGTAATGTCCTCAATGGCTTTTACACGTGCATCGATCACCGTGAGGTAAAGTTGGTGTTCTTCGTCACGAAGGCCCGCCTGCCCGACGAGATTTCCTTTGAGTAGTGCGTCGCTCACCTGGGCGAGGGCCAGGTGGTAGCCCTCCAGCTTGTACGGGTCGATCTTGACGTGGTACTCGGGCATCCGGCCGCCGACTAAATCGACGCGGGCCACGCCGGGCACCCGCAGGAGCCGGGGCTTGATGTCGTAACGTGCCGTGTCCCAGAGTTCGGGTTGCGTCCGCCCGCCGACGCTCGTCAAGCTCAGGCCGACGACGGGGAAGGCCGAGAACGTCAGACGGTGAACCGTCGTCGCCGCGGTCGCGGGGAGTTGGGCGCGGATCTGGGCGAGGCGGCTGTGGACGTGCAGTTCCGACTTCTGCATATCTACGGACCAGTTGAAGAA
>JAYVTJ010000033.1:0-4041 GCA_043774415.1 Fimbriiglobus sp.
TCGCCGGTGGCGATGCGGAGGGGGCCGCGGTACCCCGCGAACGGCGTGACGGGATCGCCGACCGCCGCGATGCCCCCCGGGGCGCCCCGGTAGAGCTGGTACTGCCCGTTTCCGAGGGAGACGGCGATCGGATCTTGGGTCGGTGTGAAGTTGCCGGCCACGACGGGTGACGTCGGAATCGGTGTGGGAGCAGGGCCGACCGTGCCGGGGGCCGCCGGAGCGGGCCCCGCGGGCGCCTGGTAGCCCGCGACGGCCCAGCCGATGTCGGCGAGCGCGGCGTAGTCGAGTTCGGTGAAGGTCACGCGCGTGCCGGCGGCGACGGCGGGCTCCATCGACGCCGTCGCGCCGTGCGCCGTCAGCCCCTGCTGCCAGTGCTCCTGGTCGGCGTTCGAGTGGAGGTGCGGGTACTGCCCCCCGTTCACGGCCGTGGCGTTCGGCCCGAAGAAGATATCGCCCGAGACGTACTGGAAGTACTGCTGGGCCGTGCCGAAGCCGAGGACGTGGCCCAACTCGTGGGTCGCGACGGTGTACAGGTCGATCTGATTCGCGGACGGGGCGTTCGCCGTGAAGTTCCAGTTCTGGTTCGGGTCGAACGTCAGCGATCCGCCCCACGGACCGAAGCCGCCCGTGCCGCGCGAACTGAGGCTGTTGAGCCACGGCTGCGAACCGGACGCGCTGTAGCCGCCGAAGCCGCCGAGGCCCGCTTCGCCACCGCCGACGCCCGCTTCGGCCCCGGCGTAGACCACGATGGTTCCCGCGGCGACGCTGCGGTTCGTGATCGCGATGTCGGAGTTGTGGTTGAACGGGTCGGCGGGGTTGAACGTCGTGAGGGTCCAAGTTTCGCCGGCGCCGGCGTTCGGCGTGATCGCCGAGAGCGTCGTCCCGATGCGCGACGCGATATTGTCGGCCGCGGATTGGAGGATGCTCCGGCGGTTCGGATCGTTGAAGAACCCGCTCGTGTCGTACGTGTAATCGAGTTGGATCGTGAGCGACGGGTTCTCGCGGGCTTCCAGCCGATCGAGGTGGAGGGCCGTGCGGCGGAACGGCGCGGCCGAGGCCTTCGGCGCGAGCCAGCGGGTGAGCATCATGGGGCACATCTCGAGTATGGAGAACCGGGTGCGGACATTCGCAAGAAGGCCGGGACGCTCGGGGCCACGGCGGATTTGCAACCGGTCGAGACGGGCGACGACGGCGTGATTGGGGGACGCCGCGGTGCGGGTGCGATGAGTACCTAGGACGGCATTTCCGGATGTGCCAAATATCGAAGCGGGATAAAGTGGGCCGCGCTAGCCGGTATTGACGGCGGCGCACAGAAGGCGAAGCGCGGCGCGGACCCGGTGCGAAAATTGCGCCGCCGCGAGAGTTGCCGACAGGGCGCGGGACGGAATCTTTGCGGCGGGCGAACGGAATTCGATCCCCCGCGTCCCTCCTTCTTCTTCGGCGGCGCGGAAGCCGCGCGGGCCTCGGGTCTCGGGCATTGCCAAAGTGAGCGACGACACGATCGGGTTCGCAGCGGGATTTGGGCGGTCATCGGCGATGGGATCAGCCATGTCCGCATCGGCATCGATTCGCACGCGGTCCAAATTCGCTGTCCGCGAGATCGGCCGCGTCCGAGACCGGGTCGCCCCGCTCGCGCCATCTGCAATGTCAACGGTAGCCGCGCGGGCCTCGCCGGGAACTCGCGGTGGTCAGGTGTAAAAGGTCTCGGTCGTCCGCAGGATTGCGTTCGGCGGTTTGCCCCAACCTTGGGCCACCTCCGTTACATCGGGGCAAAGTGGCGACGCCTCGACACTTTCCGACGCTCCGGGCGTGGGCGAAGGCTCGGGAGCCGTTCGCGGTGACTCTCGCCCCCTTCTGAGAAAACCTCTGCACCGCGAGGCGCACTGCGCCGCAATCTCCGCATACTTTCGATCCGAGTGTCGGCCGGGTCTTCCGAATCCTAAATCGAATCTCAATCGAGACTTGGGTCTTGTGTTTTCGGTTCCGAGACTCGCCCGATATCGAGCGATCCATCGTTCGACAAAGTTGGGCATTTCATTTCTCACCCCGAAACCCGGCCTACCAGAGAATCGGATCACTCGATATATCTTTCCCGGCCGGCAAAGTCCGCCGGATCTCGATCGGATCCCATCCCCTCCCGAGGCGCCCATGCCCGAGCTTCGAACCTCCGCATCGCGGTCGATGTTCCGAATTGCCCCGCGATGCGAAGCCCTCGAAGACCGGATCACCCCGACCGTGTCCGTCCGCTTCGACTACACCTACGACACTTCCGGCTTCTTCAACTCCGCCGACCGCCGCGCGGCTCTGGACGACGTGGCGGCGACCATCACCGCCGATATGAACGATTCCCTGGCGGCCATCGCACCCGGGGCCGGGAACACCTGGCGGGCGACCGCGCTGGACAGCGCGACGCATTCGCAGCTGGCACTGGGGAGCCTCTCCATCGCGGCCGATCAAGTCGTGATCTTCATCACGGCGGGCAATATCGGCGGCGCGCTCGGGATCGCTTCGGGCGGCGCCTATTCGGCCTCCGGCTCGCAGGACTGGCTCGGCACCGTCCGAACGCGCGGTCAAGCCGGAGTCGACGGCGGTACCGACTTCTCGACGTGGGGCGGCCTGATCGCTTTCAACAGCGCGGCGAACTTCAGCTTCTCCGGTTCGCCGACGGCGGCGCAGTACGACTTCAAGAGCGTCGCGTCGCACGAGATGATGCACATCTTCGGCTTCGGACTCGAAAACCCCTCGTACACCCGCTACGCGTCGACCGGGGCGTTCACCGGGCCGAACGTCGAGGCGCTCACCGGCTATGCGGTCCCGCTCCAGAGCGGCGACGCCGATCACTTCGCCCCCGGCACCCGGTTCGGGGGCCAGGAATCGATCATGACCCCGTCCGTGGCGGCGGGGCGGGTGAAGCATTTCGGAGCCCTCGAAGCGGCCGCCCTCCGCGACATCGGATGGGGGTCGTCGCCCGCGGGGCCCGCTCCGGCCGCCCCCGCCGGAGGTGCGGCCCCCGGCGCTGCCGCACCGGCCCCCGCACCGATTCCGACGTCGCCCGTCGTGGCCGGCAGCTTCGCGCCGGCCCAGGATCCGATCGCCGTCTCCCTCGGAAACGGCCAGTACCAGCTCTACCGGGGCGCCCCCGGCGGCATCGCGGCGGTCGGCGATCCCGTCACGGCGTTCGCGGGGTACCGCGGCCCCCTCCGCATCGCCACCGGCGACGTCAACGGCGACGGCATCCCGGACATCATCGTCGCCGCGGGGCCGGGCGGCGGACCGCACGTCGAGATCTTCGACGGCGCGACCGGCCGGCTGATCGAGTCGTTCTTCGCCTTCGATCCGGGGTTCACCGGCGGGATCTTCGTCGCGGCCGGGGACATCGAACACAGCGGCCGGGCCGATGTGATCGTCACCCCCGACGTCGGCGGTGGCACCCACGTCCGGATCTTCTCCGGCGGCGATCCGAACCGGCTCTTCGCCAGCTTCATGGGGATCGACGCCCCCGGCTTCCTGGGCGGCGCCCGCGCCGCCGCCGGCGACGTGAACGGCGACGGCTACGCCGACATCGTCGTGACGGCGGGCCCGGGCGGCGGTTCCCACACGGCGATCTGGGACGGCCGCAGCCTCGCCCAAGGGCGACTCGTCCGGCTCACCGCCGACTTCTTCGCCTTCGACCCGGCCACCGCAAACGCCGCCGACGGCGTCTCCGTGGCCGCGGCGGATGTCGACGGCGACGGCTTCGCGGACCTCGCCTTCGGGGCGGGCAACCGCGTCCGCGTCCTGAGCGGCCGGGCCGCGGCCCTCCGGGGCGGCGCCGCGGCGGCCGCGAATCCCAACAACGATTTCTACGTCGGGGACAGCACCGTGCAGCCGAGCGTGCGGGTCGCGGGCGGGGCGTTCGACGGCGACGGCCGCGGCGAAATCCTCATCGGCAGCGGCGCCGGGCAGGCGGGGCGACTCTCGCGGCTCAGTGCGGGCGGTCTGATGGCGTGGGACCTGAGCGACGGCCCCCTCGCCCAGGGCATCTACGTCGGATGATCGGAA
>JAYVTJ010000034.1:0-2465 GCA_043774415.1 Fimbriiglobus sp.
CTCACACTTCCGCGAGGGAGATTTCCAGGATCTTGAACCGGATGACGCCGCGCGGGACCGGGATCTCGACCGAGTCGCCGATCTTGTTCCCGATCAGACCCTGCCCGATGGGGCTGGTCGTCAGGATGCGGTTCTTGTCCGGATCTTCCTGTCCGGGGCCGATCAGCTCGTACGTCTCTTCCTCTTCGGCGTCGAGGTCCATCACGCGGACCTTGCTGCCGAAGACGACGATGCCTTTGGGCAGGTTCTCGACGTCGAGGATGTACGAGCGCGAGAGCTGATCCTTGAGCATGTTGATCTTGGCCTGCAGCAGGCCCTGATCTTCGCGCGCGGCGTGGTACTCGGCGTTCTCGCTGAGGTCGCCGAGATCGCGGGCCGAGGCCACCCGGGTGGTGATGGCGATCATCTCCACGCCCATCAACTGGTCGAGTTCGGCGCGCTTCTTGTCGTAGCCGGCTCGGGTCGTCGGGATGCGGTCGTCAGACATTCCGCACACTCCTTCATCTCGCGGTCAACGCTGTCGCAGAAAGACCGGGCGGGTATAAAAAATAGTTCGGCGGCCGCCATTCCGAGCGACCGCCGAACCCCGTGTTCAACGGGTATTATACGTCGTCCGGCACCGATCGCAAAAGGATTCGGTTGAAAGGGCCGGTGCTCACGGGCCAACCGCGACTCGTCCACCCTTCTTTCCGCACGGTTTGCGGCTCCTCCGCCTCGATCACTTTCTCGATGCAGAACTCCTCGGCCGGAGTCAGCTTCTTCGTCGCCTGCATCGCGTTCGAGCGCCGGAGGCCGACGACCCCGTCGTCCACGATGGCGATCACGCAGGGGTCTTCGAGTTCGAGCAGCCGGAGGGCGATCGGTTCGAGATTCACCGTGGCGAAGGTCTCTTGGATTCGCAGCAGGTCGCTGCTCGCCTTCCGGGCCGCGCTCTCGAACCAGCGCGTCGGCAGCAGCAGCCGCGGCGCGATGACCCCCATCAAATGGGAGTTCGCCGATTTCTGCTCGGTACCCGGCACAACGCCCAACCGCTGCAAGATCCCCGGCACCATCTCCTTGGCGCAGGCCCGGGCCGCCATCATCTGCTGGCCGCCGGGCGATTGGCTCTGCTTCATGACAAGTTCGCGCGGCCGCTTGCGCTTCGGCGGGTCGCCGTACTGCGGCTCGTCCTCTTCTTCCTCTTCGAACGTCACGGTGTAGCGGAAGGCGTCCTGCACGAGTCGGATGGCATCGACGGGGGGTTCCTCGATGCCGTGGCGCGCGAGCAGTTCGACGACGCAGCGATCGATGGCGTCGTACAATTCCTCGGTGCTGAATTCGCTCACGGTCGGTCTCACAGTGCGGCGCGGAGGACTCGGACATGACCTCGATCACGATTCAAGAAGCCCAGGCGACATTGTCGGACTTGATCCGCGGACTGGCAGCGGGGGACGAAGTCTTGATCACAGAGGACGACCGACCGGTCGCGAAACTCATCCCGACGGCGCCGGAGCGTGCGCGGCGTGTCCCTCAATTCGGAACGCTGGCGGGAACCGTCCTCTCGATGGAGCATTTCGACGATCCGCTCGATGAGTTCGAGGAGTATCAGTGATGCGCTTCCTCCTCGACTCCCACACGCTGATTTGGGCGGTGGATACCCCGTCCAAAGTCGCCCCTGCGGCGATGCAGAGCATGCGGAATCCGTCCGTCGAACGGTTCATCAGCACGGCGACGATCTGGGAGATTGCGATCAAATTCGGGAAAGGCAATCTGCCGCTCTCGCTCCCCTATCGACTCTGGATCGACAAGGCGATAGCCGATCTGAATCTCGATGTCCTCCCGATCACTCTGGATCATGCCGCCTTCCAGACGACTTTGCCATTCCACCACCGTGATCCCTTCGATCGGCTGCTCGCGTCGCAGTCCCTCGTCGAAGGGATTCCCCTCATCAGCGCCGATGCCGTTTTCGACGCGTATGGCGTCAATCGAATCTGGAATTGAGGCACGGTCCCGCTAGCATGGGAATAGCACCGCCAGCCCTCCGAGTGACCCGATGACCGAGTTCGCGAATCCGCCCGAACCGCGCTTCCCGCCGATGACGCTCGCCCTCGGCCTGCTCCTCGGCCTCGGCTGCGCCGTGCTGCCGCTCGTGCCCGAGCCGGTCCGCGCTTGGAACTTCGCCGCCTTCGGCGCCGTGGGCTTGTTCATCGCCGGCCGCACCGGATTCCTTCCGGGACTGATTCTCGGGCTCGGGTCGAAGGTGCTTTCAGATTGCTTCAACACCGCCGCGAACAACTTCAATCCGGAGTACCTGCCGGCCTGGCAATACATCCTCCCCTTCTCGATCTATCCGCTCGTCGGTGCCGTCCTCGTCCGCCGGACGCAGAACCCGCTCCGCATCGCATGCGGGGCACTCATCGCCAGCGGGCTGTTTTTCCTCGTGTCGAATTTCGGAGCGTGGCTCGGGCAGGCGATGCCCTATCCGT
>JAYVTJ010000035.1:0-3384 GCA_043774415.1 Fimbriiglobus sp.
AGAGCGGCTCGCCCGCGATCAGGCGCTCGGCCGCCGGGATGTAAACCTTCTCCCAATCGGTGGCGCCGAAGAAGAAGCAGTGCGGCGCGAACGCCGCACCGAGGAGCGCCGCGAGCAGCAGCGCGGGGCCGAGTTGCCGGCGGCGGGATTGTCGGGTATCGCCCACTTACTGGTACAGCCCCAAGTCCAGCGCTTCGGCGAGCTTCCACCGCACCCACCACGCTCCGCTGCGCCACTGGCAGTAGACTTTCGTCTGGGCCAACGTGCCGGGGCGGGCGCTCGTGTCGGTGTCCGAAAGCGGAATCTGCACCAGGTAGATCTGCGCCACCGGCACCTGCTCCTGACCACCTTCGCCCGCCGGCTTCACCGAGAGCGGGCCACCGCCGCGCTGCGTGAGCTGCGGCGGCACGCGCTTCTCGTCCGAATCGGGCAGGCGCGTCAACTTGCCGTCGTAGACGCGGTCGGTGCGACCGGGGATGTGCACGGCCACATCGAGCGGACCTTTCTTGAAGAGGTCTTCCTTCAGCAACCGGTACTGCATCGGCGTCACCGGCAGTTTGATGATGAGCTTCGACGGGTCGGCCACGGCCATCAGCGGGGGGCTGTCGGTGGTGTTCGGCCCGTAGAGCCGGCCGATGTCGCTCCCTTTCGGCACGCCCATCACATGCCCGTCTGCGGGGGCCTTCAACTCGCTGATGCGGGCGATCCGGTCGAGCAGCTCCTTCTCGGCGCGTCCGTCGTCGGCGACGCGCAGGGCCGAGGCCGTGGCCGACTTGTCGAGGTCGTCCTTCGCGCGGCCGGTCTGCCGGCTCGCCTCTTCGCGGTAATTCTTCTCCTGCGCCCGCTCCCCGGCGAGTTCGGCCCGCACTTTCGCGAGCTGGCCGTTGAGGTCCTTGCTCTCGAACTTCGCGAGCAGCGCCCCCTTCTTCACGAACTCGCCCTCGCGCACGAGCACGGCCGTGAGGGTCGCCGGTTCGCCGAGGCCGACGGGCTTCGCGTGGTCGGGATCGACGGAGATCAGCCCCGTCTCGCGGACGCGGCTGATCGGCAGCGGCAGGAAGACGAACGCGACGACGATCGCGCCGAGGATCGCCAGCGTGGTGTAGTAGCGCTTCGGTTTCATGTCCGGGAGTCTCCCCCGCTGGCGGACGCTCTTGATCATCTTGTACGCGGGCATCACGAACATCGACGCCAGCGACAGGACCGCGAGCATGCGGCTGAGGACTTTCAGTTAGGGTTGAGGAAGTCGGAGAGGAACCAGATCACGCCGAAGGTGACGACCCAGCGGTAGATCCAGCTCGCCACGGCGTACGAGAAGAAGAGGACCTTGCGGCCGCGGGCCATGTACGGCTCGGGGGGCGTTTCGACGCCGAGGGCGAGCGTGAGGAAGACGCCGTTGATGTAGCGGTTGGCCCGGTCCCGCAGGTTCGGGATTTCGAGCCAGTCGGCGAGCATGTAGTAGCCGTCGAACCGCATCAGCGGGTTCGCGTTGAACATCACCGTGCTCACGCTGCAGAGCACCATGAGGCACATGGCGATGTTGTTCACCACCGGCAGGTGCGGCGTGTACCACCAGACGAACGTGCTCAGCGAAGCGATCACGAGTTCGACGTAGATGCCCGCGAAGCTGATGACGATACGCTTCCACTTGTCCGCGACCGTCCACGCGTCCGTGACGTTCGCGTAGAGCGCCGGCGAGAGGCACATCAGCAGCACGCCCATCTCGTGGCACTCGCCCTTGTAGGCCTTGCAGCTCAGGCCGTGGCCGAACTCGTGGATCACCTTTACGATGCCGAGCGAGATCCACATGTAGAGGACGGTCTGGTAGGCGAAGAACTCTTGGTACTGCGGCATCTTGTCGTAGAAGGCCTGGAAGTGCAGCCCGACTTGCAGGAGCGCCGCCAGCATGAGCGACACGCTCAGCACGAAGAACGTCGGCGAGAAGATCCACCAGAGGCCCTTGAACATCCAAGTCAGCAGGCGGTCCGGATCGAAGACGGGGATCTTGACGTAGAGGATGTTCGTGAAGGTCGCCAGCCGCTTCATGTTGCGCTGCTTGGCGCGGCGCTGGAAGAGGTGGGCCCCCGTTCCGGCGTGCTCGTGCTGGACGAGCCCGGCCGTGACGAGCTGGCGGGCGAAGGCTTCCAAGTCTTGGAATTCGAGCCGGTGCGGGCGGTACTCGTCCTCGAACTTCTTGCGGACGTCCTCCATCGCGTGGCCGCCGTCGAACAGGCTGAAGACGAAGTACTCCTGCTGGTTGAAGCGGTAGTAGCGCAGGCAGACGGGGTCCTTCACGACGTGGAAGCGCTTGCCCTCGTAGCGCTGCTCCACGTGCTGGAGGTCGGGCCGGACCTTCAGCCGGACCATCTTGCGGCGCTCGGCCGGGTTGTTGAATTGCTTCTCGTCCATCGTTCGATTTCGGATTGAAAGGGGGTTTGTCAGCCCGACGCGCAAGCGAGGGTTGTTGCTTCATCCCTCGCTTGCGCGTCGGGCTAACGAGATGGGTTCACTTCGTCGGCAGCGGCTTGACGATCCCGGTGGGGAACGTGCGCAGGGCGGGGACGACGAAGCCCGAGCCATCGCCCTGCGGCTTCGCCGCTACCGTCGCACCGGCTTGGATGATCCCGTCGGGCGGAAACGCCTTCGCGCCGACGCCGGGCACGTTCAACTTCGGCGGCGCGGGGGGCGCCGGCACGGGCCGCACGGGGATCGTCCGGTCGATGATGATCGTCGCGGTGCCGCGATCCTGGAGCTGGTCGGCGGCGAGGCCGCCCGGATTGTTCACCTCGACGCGGATCTGCGACGACCGCGAATCGACCTCGGTGATCGCGACGATGGTGCCCTGCCATTCCAGAGCCTTGGCCACCGTGGCCGTGGACCAGAAGTGGACGCCTCCGGTCTGGGTGCCGACGGCGATGAGGTCGTGGGTGGCATCCGGGGAGAAGGCGGCGCACGTCACCCCGGCGCGGCCCGGAGTGACGAGGCGGCGGCGTTCGGAGCCGCGTCCGGTCGAGCCGGCTTTGGGCAGTTCCCAGAGCTGGAGTTCCCCCTTCGTGTCGGAATCGCCGGCCGCCGTGATCGCGTATTTGTCGTCCGGCGAGAACAGCGCCAACCCGGCGAAGCGGAGGGCGCCGCCATTCTGCAGTGTGCCGAGGGTGCCCCGATCCGCCAGCGCGACGATGTCCATGCGGCCGGCATCGCGGTCGAAGAACATCCGGCTGCCGTCGGCCGAGAGGCCGAGGACATCCACCGTGCCCGAGCGGTGGTCGAGGAGGCCGTCCGGCGCCGGCGTCGCGGCTTCGGTGCCCACGGTGTAGATGCGGGCGGTCTTGTCGCGCGCCACCGTCACGAGCGTGCACTGCGGCGTGAAGCTCAGCGCGGTGA